>NZ_JAAALM010000569.1 GCF_009906395.1 Kineococcus indalonis | reverse complement strand
CCTCGCCGGAGACGGGCACGAAGGGGCGCCCCTCGCCCTCGTGCACCACCCCTGGGCGACGCCCCCGGTGCGCCCGCGGATGGCGAACGAGCAGGACCGCCGGCCCGGCCTGGGCCTGACGAACCGGTGGCTGCAGCGCGACGGGCGCCCCTTCGTGCCCGTCTCCGGCGAGGTGCACTACAGCCGCGTCCCGCGCGAGCGCTGGGCCGAGCGGCTGCGCGCCGTGCGCGCCGGCGGCGTCACGGTGGTGTCCACGTACGTGATCTGGCTGCACCACGAGCCCGAGCGCGGCCGCGCCGACTTCACCGGCGGCCTGGACCTGGCGGCCTTCGTCGACGAGTGCGAGCGCACCGGCCTGGACGTGGTGCTGCGCATCGGACCGTGGGTGCACGGCGAGACCCGCAACGGCGGCTTCCCCGACTGGGTGCAGGCCGCCGACGTGG
Source organism: Kineococcus indalonis (assembly GCF_009906395.1). Classification (GTDB taxonomy): domain Bacteria; phylum Actinomycetota; class Actinomycetes; order Actinomycetales; family Kineococcaceae; genus Kineococcus; species Kineococcus indalonis. The sequence goes on along the minus strand of NZ_JAAALM010000569.1, from coordinate 1,986 downwards.
CCCACCGCACCGACGACCCCGGCTACCTGGAGCTGGTGCGCGAGTGGTTCGGCCGCGTCGGCGCCGCCCTGGGCGGGCGCGCCCGCGCCCGCGGCGGACCCGTGCTGGCCGTCCAGCTCGACAACGAGCTGTACGACCAGCCGCAGCACCTGGTGACCCTCAAGCGCCTGGCCCGCGAGGCCGGGATCAGCGCCCCGCTGTGGACCGCCACCGCCTGGGGCAGCGCGCAGCTTCCCGAGGGCGAGGTGCTGCCCCTGTACGGCGGGTACGGCGACGGGTTCTGGGTGGACGCCGACGCCCCCTGGGACCCCACCTTCCGCGAGCACTTCTTCTTCTCCCACGTGTGGGACGACCCCGGCATCGGCGCCGACGTGCGCGCCCGCACCGGCACCGCGGGCCCGACCGGCTCCGCCCCGCGCAGCCCCTCGGCGCTCTTCCCGCCCGCCACCTGCGAGCTCGGCGGCGGCATGGCCACCGCCTACCACCGCCGCCCGCGCCCGGCCGCCCTCGACGTCGCCGCCGTCGCGCACTGCAAGATCGGCAACGGCTCGGCGTGGCAGGGCTACTACATGTACGCCGGCGGCACCAACCCCGCCGGCGGCACCGGCGGCACCCACGAGTCCCACGCCACCGGCTACCCCAACGACGTGCCCCGCCTGGGCTACGACTTCCACGCCCCCGTGGGCGAGTCCGGCGCCCCGGCCCCCAGCCACGCGGAGCTGCGCCGCCAGCACGCCTTCCTCGCCGCGTTCGGCGAGCGCCTGGCGGACATGCCCTCCTCGCTGCCCGAGGTGCGCCCGGCCGGGGTGGAGGACACCACGACGCTGCGCTGGGCCGTGCGCGCCGACGCCGAGCACGGCGACGGGTTCGTCCTCGTCTCCTGGCACCAGCCGCACGTGCCGCTGCCGCAGCACCCCGGCGCGCGCTTCTCCGTGCGCGTGGGCGCCCGAGAACCCCTCGTGCTGCCCTCGCGGCCGGTGCCGGTGCCGGCGGGCACGCTGGCGCGCTGGCCCTTCCGCCTGGAGCTGGGCGGGGCCCGCCTGGAGTGGGTCACCGCCTCGGCCCTGACGGTGCTGCCCGGGCGGGTGCCGGTCCTGGTGCTCACCGCCGAGGAGGGCGTGCCCTGCGAGGTCGCCGTCCCGGCCGGCACCTCGGTGCAGGCCCCCGACGGCGAGGTGCTGCCCGGGCGCGCCCACGAGGACCTGCTCGTGCACGACGTCGAGCCCGGTGAGCAGCCGCTGCGCGTGCGCGGCCCGCGCGGCGCGCTGGACCTGCTGGTGCTGCCCGCCGACGCCGCCGGCGAGCTGTGGGTCGTCGAACCCGGCGCGGGCACCGGCGGGGCGCGGCGCCTGCTGCGCTCGGCGGCGCCGCTGGCCTGGGGCGCCGACGGCGCCGTCACCTGCCGCGCCACCGGCGAGGAGCCCGGCGCGCGCGCCTACGACCCCGCCGCCCGGGCGTTCACCGCGCTGCCGCTGCGGCGCACCGGCCCCGCCGCCCGGCACGAGGAGGTGGCCGTGAGCACGCTGCGCGAGGCGTCGGCCACCGTGCCCGTGCTGCACGGCGAGCTCGACGGACGCGCCTCGGCGCCCTCGCCGGCCGCCTTCGACGAGCACGCCGCGGTGCTGCGCCTGCACCTGCCCGCGTGGGCGGGTGAGCCGGGCCGCGACCCGCTGCTGCACGTGGACTGGGCCGGCGACGTCGCCGAGCTGCGCGTGGACGGGCGCGCCGTCACCGACCGGTTCTGGGACGGCTCGCGCTGGACGGTGTCCCTGCGCGACGCCGGGGCCCTGGCCGGCGGGGAGCTGACGCTGCACCTGCTGCCGCTGGCCGCCGGCGCCCCCGTGCACCTGCCCGCCGACGCCGCCGCCCGCCTGGCCGGGGCCGACAAGCAGCTCGGCGCCGTGGACGCGGTGCGGGTCGTCGACGCGGCGACCTGGACCGAGCCCGCCCCCGCGGGCTGACCGGAGGGGGCGGGCTCGGTCCAGG
>NZ_JAAALM010000568.1 GCF_009906395.1 Kineococcus indalonis | reverse complement strand
TCCCCGCGGGGCCGGTCGCGGACCCCGCCGCGGCCCCGCGGGGAGCCCCGCGGGGCCGGTGGGCCGGTGCCGGGGGGCCGCCGGGCGCCCCACCGCGCCCCACCGCGCTGACCTGCGGCGATGCGCCGCTGCCGTGATCACGGCGCGTCTCGTGACGTTGACCGTGGAGGAAAGTGGAGTACGGTGGAGGGGAGCGGCTCAGGAGGAGCCGCTCGGGACCGTCCGTCGGGGGTTGCGGTTGTGTTCCTGGGCACCTACACCCCCCGCCTGGACGACAAGGGGCGGCTGATCCTCCCGGCCAAGTACCGGGACCAGCTCTCCGAAGGACTGGTGATCACCAAGGGGCAGGAACGCTGCCTCTACCTCTTCCCCATGCAGGAGTTCGAGCGGATGCACGAGGAGCTGCGGCGGGCGCCGCTGACCCGCAAGGAGGCCCGCGACTACCTGCGGGTGTTCCTCTCGGGCGCCTCGGACGAGGTCCCCGACAAGCAGGGTCGCCTCACCATCCCCCCGATGCTGCGCAGCTACGCCGGGCTCGAGCGCGACCTCGCCGTCACGGGCGTCGGGTCCCGGGTGGAGATCTGGGACCTGCCCACGTGGGAGGCCTACCTGGCCGGCGCCGAGCCCGCCTTCTCCGACCAGCGCGAGGAGGTCCTGCCCGGGGTCGTGTGACCCCCGGTCCCCGGCACGCCCGGGGGCGACCGTCGGCCGCGGCCCCCAGCCGCTCCGGACCGGTCCTGACACCTCTTCCCCGGTGCCAGGCACGGACCCCGTGAGCGGATGGGGACCCCGGTCTACGGGGACGGACGGCGACGTCGGCCCGCGGCCGGCGGGGGAGCGAGGTGGAGCACGGTGACCGAGGACGCGCAGGCCGCTGCGGTCGCGGCCCGCCACGCCCCGGTCATGCTCCGGCGGTGCACCGAGGTGCTCTCGCCCGCGCTCGCCCGCCCCGGTGCCGTCTCCGTCGACGCCACCCTGGGCATGGGCGGGCACGCCGCGGAACTCCTGCGCCTGCACCCGCAGCTGCGCCTGGTCGGCATCGACCGCGACCCGCAGGCCCTCGAGCTCGCCGGTCGCCGCCTCGCGGGTTTCGGCGAGCGCGTCACCCTCGTGCACGCCGTCCACGACGCCCTGCCCGACGTCCTGGACGACCTGGGCCTGCCGGTGGTCGACGCGGTGTTCTTCGACCTCGGCGTCTCCTCCCTGCAGCTCGACGAGGTGGAGCGGGGTTTCTCCTACGCGCGCGACGCCCCGCTCGACATGCGCATGGACCCCGGCGCGCCCACCACCGCCGCCGACGTGCTCAACACCTACCCGCACGCCGAGCTCGCCCGGGTGCTGCGCGAGTACGGCGAGGAGCGCTTCGCCGGCCGCATCGCCGCGGCCGTGGTGCGCGAGCGCGCCGCCGAACCCTTCACCGGCTCCGCCCGGCTCGTGGACCTGGTGCGCGCCAACGTCCCCGCCGCCACCCGCCGCACCGGCGGGAACCCCGCCAAGCGGACGTTCCAGGCGCTGCGCATCGAGGTCAACGACGAGCTGCGCGTCGTCGAGCGCGCCCTGCCCGCCGCGTTCGAGCGGCTCGCCGACGACGGCCGCCTCGCGGTGCTGACGTTCCACTCCCTCGAGGACCGCATCGCCAAGAACGTGCTGCGGGGTTTCACCGAGAGTTCCGCGCCGCCGGACCTGCCGTTCCTGCCGCCGGGTTCCGGCCCGCGCGCGGAACTCCTCGCCCGCGGCGAGGCCGCGGGCGAGGAGGAGCTCGCCGTCAATCCCCGGGCGGCCTCGGCGCGCCTCCGCGCGGTGCGCAGGCTCCCCGGCGAGGATCGGCCGCAGCCGCAGCGGGAACCCGGCCGCCGGGCGGGTTCCCTGCCCCGCCCGGCCGGCCGGGCCGAGCAGGTCCGCGCCCCCCGCGGCCGCACCGGGCGCGGGGCCGCACCCGGTCCCGCCCACAGCACGAGGCACGCCCAGGACGACGGAAGGACCCGGTGATGAGCCAGCCCCTGATCGCGGCCCGGAAGGTTCCGGTCCGCGCTCGCGAGGCGCGCCCGGACACCGCCGGACGTCCCGAGCTGCAGGTGGTGGTGCCCCCGGCCGTGCGCCGCGTGCGCCTGCCGCTGCCGGTGGCGTGCGTGCTGCTGCTGAGCCTGGGGCTGTTCGGGCTGCTCATGACGAACATCGCCATCGCCGGCGACGCCTACCGCCTCACCGACCTGCAGGTCACCTCCCAGGGCCTCGCCGACCAGCAGCAGGCCGCGCAGGAGTCGCTGGCCGCGCGGTCCGCGCCGCAGGCGCTGGCCAGCCGCGCCGCCGAGCTGGGCATGGTCCCGGCGCCCGCCCCGGTGCACCTGACCGCGGACGGCGCGGTCGGGACGCCCACCGCGGCGCCCACGCCCACCGCCGGACCCACCGCCGAGCCCGCGCCCGCGGCCCCCGGCGCC
>NZ_JAAALM010000567.1 GCF_009906395.1 Kineococcus indalonis | reverse complement strand
GCTGTAGACGTGCGGCGCCAGGGTCGCCACGCAGTCCAGGTTGCGGTACTTGTCGGCGAAGTCCAGGCCGTAGCCGACGACGAACTCGTTGGGGATGTCGAAGCCCACGTAGGCCACGTCCACCTCCACCTTGGCGGCCTCGGGCTTGCGCAGCAGCGCGCACACCCGCACCGACGCCGGACCGCGCGAGCCCAGGTTCGCCAGCAGCCACGACAGGGTCAGGCCCGAGTCGATGATGTCCTCCACCACGAGCACGTGGCGGCCGGAGATGTCGGTGTCCAGGTCCTTGAGGATGCGCACCACGCCGGAGCTCTTCGTGCCCGAGCCGTAGGAGCTGACGGCCATGAAGTCCATCGAGAGCGGGATGCTCATGGCGCGCGAGAGGTCGGCCATCACCATCACGGCGCCCTTGAGCACGCCCACGAGCAGGACGTCCTTGTCGCGGTAGTCCTCGTCCAGGCGGGCGGCCAGCTCGGCCACCCGGGAGGCCACCTGCTCCCTGGTGAGCAGCACGTGCGCGAGGTCGGTGCCGGCGGTGGCGGCGTCCACGGGGTCCTCCGGGAGGTCGGTGCGTCGAGGGGAGCCTCAGCCGGTGGGGGCCCCACCCGCGGGCGTGAGGTGGAGCCTGCCACACGCCCGGTGCCCCCTCGCACCCCCGGGCAGGTGCACCGGGCCCTGCCCGCGCCAGCGCAGCAGCAGCGCGTCCAGCGCGTCCACGTGCACCGCGGCCAGCGCGCCCGCCGGGCAGCCGGCCGCCAGCGCGGCCCGGCGCAGCCAGCGCCGGCGCAGCGCCGCCGGCGCCGCCAGCAGCTCGCCCACCTCCGCCGCGCCGTCGCGGAACGGGTCGCGCGCCGCGGCCAGCTCGTCCAGGGCGTCGGCGTCCTCGCGCAGCGCGCGCGCCGAGCGGGCCAGCGCCGCGGCCACGCCCGGGCCCAGCGCGGCCTCCAGCGCCGGCAGCGCGTCGTGGCGCACCCGCGCGCGCGCCAGGCGCCGGTCGGCGTTCCACGGGTCCTCCCACGCCTCGAAGCCCTCCAGCGCGCAGGCCGCGCGCACCGCGGCGCGCCCCAGCCCCAGCAGCGGGCGCCGGAACGGCCCGCGCACCGGCGCCATCCCCGCCAGGCTGCGCGCGCCCGAGCCGCGCGCCAGGCCCAGCAGCACCGTCTCGGCCTGGTCGTCCAGGGTGTGCCCCAGCAGCACCGCCGCGGCGCCGCGCTCCGCCGCCAGCCGCTCCAGCGCGGCGTAGCGGGCCTCGCGGGCGGCGCCCTCGGGACCACCCGGACGGCCGACGGCCACCCGGGCGACCAGCGCCGGGTGCAGGCCCACCGCGCCCGCGCACAGCTCCCGCACGTGCCGCGCCAGCCCGGCCGAGCCCTCCTGCAGGCCGTGGTCGACGGTCACCGACCCCGCGCGCAGCCCGGCGCGCGGGGCCTCGAAGGCGGTGGCGGCCGCCAGCGCCAGGGAGTCCGCGCCGCCGCTGCACGCCACGAGCACCAGGGCGCCGGGGTGCTCGCGCGCCAGCGCGCGCAGGTCGGCGCGCACGGCCGCGCGCACCGCGGCCACCGGCGGCGGCGGGCCGACCACCGTGCCCGCGCCCCCTCAGCCGTGCACCCGGCGCACCCACGCGCCGGGGTCGGCGACCTCCGCGGGCGCGGGCAGGCTGGCCGGGCCCCGCCAGACCGCGTTCAGCCCGTCCCAGCCCACCTCGCGCAGCACCCCGCGCACGAAGCGGGCGCCGTCGGCGTACTGGCGGGTCTTGGCGTCCAGCCCCAGCAGGCGCCGGGTGAGCTGGTCCAGGGAGCCGCGCCCGCGGCGGCGCTCGGTGAAGCGCTCGCGGATCGTGGCCACCGTGGGCACCACCTGCGGGCCCACCTCGTCCATGACGACGTCGGCGTGGCCCTCCAGCAGCGACATGACCGCCACCAGGCGCCGCACCCGCTCGCGCTGCGCCGGCGTCTGCAGCAGGTCCACCACGCCCGCGCCCGCGCCGGGGCCCTCCTCGCCGCGCAGCACCCCCGGCAGCCCGCGCAGCGCGCCGGAGAGCCGCTCGCCCATGTCGCGCTGGGTGGACAGCAGGTCCGCCGACAGCCCGCGGGCCTCCTCGGTGACCCAGCGGCGCAGCCACGGGTTCGCGCCGAACTGCAGCCGGTGCGCCTCCTCGTGCAGGCACACCCAGCGCCGGAAGTCGCCGGGGTCCACCCCCAGCTCCCGCTCGACCTGCACGACGTTGGGCGCCACCAGCAGCAGCCGCCCGGGGCCGCCGGCGTCGACGCCGGAGAAGACGTCGAACTGCCCCAGCACCCGCGAGGACAGGAACGCCAGCAGCGCGCCGGTCTCCGCGCCGGTGGCGCGCCGGCCCACCGCGGTGGTGGCCCGCTCGGCGCGCCCGCCCGCCCGCGCACCGCGCCGCCGGGGCGGCGGGAGCGGCACCCGCACCGGCGCCAACGT
>NZ_JAAALM010000566.1 GCF_009906395.1 Kineococcus indalonis | reverse complement strand
CCCCTGAGCCGGCCCGCCCGGTGATCACCCCAGTTCGGTGACGCTCAGCAACGACGCGTACGGCACCGTCACTCCTTCCGTCCCGCGCCCGGTGGGCACCGCCACGTCGACGTGGTCGGCCCCCACCCGCGCGAGCCGCCCGCGCAGGTCGCCTGCCCGGGTGCGCACCAGCACGCGCACGTCGGCGCCGGCCAGCGCGCGAAGCGCCAGCACCAGGGTGCGGCGCGCCACCACCGCGCCCGGCGGGCTGCTGCGGCGCGTCAGCCCGCGCACGGCGCACACCGCCGCGGTCGGCACCAGCACCTGACGGGGTGCGGGGGCGCCGGCGGCCAGCAGCACCCACCCGGGCCCCGCCGCCCGCACGAGCCCGCCGACCCAGCTGCCGTCGGGCAGCTGCACCGACAGCTCGCCGTCCGTGGCCAGCAGGCGGCCCAGCAGGTCCACCGAAGCGACGTCGCGGGCCTGCCGGTCGGCCACCTCCGCCTCCCGCTCGAGCCGCTCGGCGTGCGCCAGGCGGGCGTCGAGGTCGGCGAAGAGGTCGTCCCAGCGCACGCCCCCACGCTACGGCCGCTCACGAGCTGTCAGATCGGTACCGCCGAACGAGCGGTGTGCAGGGCCTGTGCTGGCCCTGAGCGCCGCCCCGTCGGTAGACAAGCCGCACCAAACAGCAGCAAACGACACGATTGAGCACTCAACGACGTCGAAGCGCTGCTCCCGCTACCCGAGGAGTCCCGTGCCCCGCACCCGCCCCGGCCCGGCGCGCACCGGCGCCGTCCTGGCGGTCGGCGCCCTGCTGGCGGCCGTGCCCGCGGCCGGCGCGCTCGGCCTGGGGCTGCTCACCGCGCCCGCCGCGCGGGCGGGGTGTGCACCAGACCTCCACGGCGGGTGCGGCGGGCCTCCCCGTAGCGTGGGCGGGTGCCGCGACCCGGGGTGCTCGCAGAGCTCGTGCAGCTGGTGCGCACGCCGCGCTACCGCCACCTGGTCGGGGTGCGCCTGGCCGGGCAGGGCGCCGACGGCGCCTTCCAGGCGGGCCTGGCGTCGCTGTTCTTCTTCTCCCCCGAGCGGCAGGCCACGCCGGCGGGGGTGGCGTTCGCCTCGGCGGTGCTGCTGCTGCCGTTCACCGTGGTGGGCCCGTGGGCGGGGGTGCTGCTGGACCGCCGGTCGCGCCGCTCGGTGCTGGGGCTGGGCAACCTGCTGCGCGCGGGGCTGGCGGTGGCCGCGGCCGCGGGGCTGGCGGCCGGGTGGGGCGACGCGGCGGTGGGCGTGCTGGCGCTGGCGGTGCTGTCGGTGAACCGCGCCCTGCTGGCGGGGCTGTCGGCGGCGCTGCCTCGCGTGGTGGAGCCCGAGCGGCTGGTGCTCGCCAACGCGGTCACGCCCAGCCTGGGCACGGTGGCCGCCGGTGCCGGTGCGGCGGTGACGGTGGCGCTGACGGCGGCGGCGGGCACCGGCGGGGACGCGGACGTGGTGGCGCTGCTGGCCGCCGCCGGCGGGTACCTGCTGGCGGGCGTGCTGGCGCTGCGCTTCCCGCCGGCGCTGCTGGGCCCGGACGCGCGGGCGGCGGACCCGGCGGTGGACCCGGCGGTGGACCCGGCGGTGGACCCGGCGGTGGACCCGGCGGGCCCGGCGGAGGTGCGCACGGCGGCGTCGGTGCTGCGCGGCAGCGCCCGCGACGTGGTGGCGGGGCTGGCCCACCTGCGCGAGCGGCGGGCGGCGGCGGCCGCGCTGGGCGTGGTGGCCTGGCACCGGTGGGCGTTCGGGCTGACCACGGTGGCCGTGGTGGTGCTGTGCCGCACCACGCTCGCCGACGTGGACGACCCCGCGGCGGGGCTGGCGGCGCTGGGGGTGCTGCTGGCCGCGGTGGCCGCCGGGTCGGGCGCGGCGGCGGTGCTGGCGCCGTGGGGCGCGCGGCACGGGCGGGTGGACCGCTGGATCGCCAGCTGCCTGCTGGTGGCCGGCGCCGGTCAGGTGCTGGTGGGGGTGAGCTCCTCGCCGGCGGTGCTGGCGCTGGCCGCGGGGGCGCTGGGCCTGGGCGGCCAGGGCGCCAAGATCGGGGTGGACACCGTCGTGCAGCGCAGCGTGGACGACGCCTACCGCGGGCGGGTGTTCACCGCCTACGACCTGGTCTTCAACGTCAGCTACTGCCTGGCGTGCGGGCTGGCGGTGCTGCTGGTGCCGGCGGACGGGCGCCTGGGCGGCGTGGCCGTCGCGCTCGGCGCCGGCTACGCCGCCCTGGCCGCGGTGCGGGTGCGCACCGCGGCGCTCGCCGCCCGCTGAAGGGGGCGGCGAGCGCCGCGGGCGGGCCTCAGGGCGCCCCGGGCGGGGCCCACGACGGCGGGCCGGGCGCCCACGGCGGGGGCCCCGGCGCCCACGGCGGCGGGCCCTGCGTGGAGGACGCGGAGGTCGTCGGGCTCGGCGGGGGCGGCTCCCACGTCGGCGGGTCCGAGGG
>NZ_JAAALM010000565.1 GCF_009906395.1 Kineococcus indalonis | reverse complement strand
TCGTCATGGTTCAGACTCAACCAGTCCACCGGTTCCAGCAGAATGTGATGTGATTCACACCACACACTGTTCGTCACGACACTGCCACCCGGCGTCGGGGAACCCCCGCCCGCGCGTGCTGCGGACGGGGGTTCCCGGGCGGGGTTCAGCCCTTGGAGCTGAAGGCCGCGTCGAACGCCGCGGCGGGCGGCTGGATGAGCTCGCCGAGGCGGCGCACGAACGCCAGCGCGTCGGGCGCGCCGCGCAGGCGGTCCACGCCGGCGTCCTCCCACTCCACGCTCGTGGGGCCCTCGTAGCCGATGACGTTGAGCTGGCGGAAGATCGCCTCCCACGGCACGTCGCCGTGCCCGACGGAGACGAAGTCCCAGCCGCGCCGGGAGTCCGCCCACGCCAGGTGCGAGCCCAGCCGGCCCGCGCGGCCGTCGAGCTGCTTCTTGGAGTCCTTGCAGTGCACGTGGTAGATGCGGTCGGCGAAGTCGCGCAGGAACCCGACGGTGTCCAGGTCCTGCCACACGAAGTGGCTGGGGTCGAAGTTCAGCCCGAACGCCTCGCGGTGGCCGATGGCCTCCAGCGCCCGCTTCGTCGTCCAGTAGTCGTAGGCGATCTCGGACGGGTGCACCTCGTGGGCGAACTTCACGCCCACCTCGTCGAAGACGTCGAGGATGGGGTTCCAGCGGTCGGCGAAGTCCTGGAACCCGCGCTCCACCATCGACTCCGGGGTGGGCGGGAACATCGCCACCGTGTGCCAGATCGAGGACCCGGTGAACCCGGTGACGGTCTTCACGCCGAGCTTGGCGGCGGTGCGCGCGGTGTCCTTGACGTACTCCGCGGCGCGCTGCCGCACGCCCTCGGGGTCGCCGTCGCCCCACACGGCCTCGGACACGATGTCCTTGTGGCGCTCGTCGATCAGGTCGCACACCGCCTGACCGGACAGGTGCGCGGAGATCGTCCAGACCTTGAGGTTGTACTTCTCCAGCGTCGCCTTCTTCTCGGCGACGTAGTCGTCGTCGCGGGCGCCGCGCGAGGAGTCCAGGTGGTCGCCCCAGGTGGCGATCTCCAGGCCGTCGAAGCCCCACTCGGAGGCCAGGCGGCACACCTCCTCGAACGGCAGGTCGGCCCACTGGCCGGTGAACAGGGTCACGGGACGAGGCATCGTCGGCTCCTCAGATCTCGGTGTAGGCGGAGGCGTTCTCGGCGCTGCGCTGCACGGCCTCGAGCACCTTCTGCACCTGCAGGCCGTCGGCGAAGGACGGGCTGGGGTCGCGGCCGTCGGCGATCGCGCCGAGGAACTCCTGCAGCTCGTGCACGAACGGGTGGTCGTAGCCCAGGCCGTGCCCGGCCGGCCACCAGTTGGACACGCCCGGGTGCTCCGGCTCGGTCGCCAGGATGCGGCGGAAGCCGTTCTCCGCGTCGGGCAGGTCGCCGTCGAAGAACCACAGCTCGTTCATCGACTCGAAGTCGAAGGCGACCGAGCCGCGCGAGCCGTTGACCTCGATGCGCATGCCGTTCTTGCGGCCCAGCGCCATGCGGGTCGCCTCGAACGTCATCAGGGCGCCGCCGTCGCCGCGGCCGAAGAAGACCGCCGCGTCGTCGACGGTGACCTCGCCGCGCTCGGTGGACGCCTGCGCGCCCAGGCCGGTGTTCTGACCGGTGCGCTCGGCCTCCAGCGGGCGGGTCTTGACGAACGTCTCCACGGTGCCGTTGACGCCCACCAGCCGCTGGCCGGTGATGAACTGCGCGGCGTCGACGATGTGCGAGCCGATGTCGCCCAGGGCGCCGGCGCCGGAGCGGTCCTTCTGCAGCCGCCAGGTCAGCGGGAAGTCGGGGTCGACGATCCAGTCCTGCAGGTACAGCGCGCGCACCTGCCGGACCTCGCCGAGGCGGCCGGCCTGCACGAGCTGGCGGGCCAGCCCGATCGCGGGCACCTTGCGGTAGTTGAACGCCACCATGCTGCGCACGCCGCGCGCGGCGGCCGCCTCGGCGGCCGCCGTCATCCGCTCGGCCTCCTCGACCGTCTTGGCCAGCGGCTTCTCGCAGATGACGTGCTTGCCGGCCTCCAGGGCCGCGATGGCGATCTCGGCGTGGCTGTCGCCGGGGGTGAGCACGTCGACCACGTGCACGTCGTCGCGCTCCAGCAGGGAGCGCCAGTCGTCGACGCCCTCCTCCCAGCCGAACTGCCGCGCCGCGGCGGTGGCGCGGCCGGCGTCGCGGCCGGCGAGCGCGACCCGCCGGGTGCGGAAGCGCGGTTCGCCGACGTGGTCGACGCTGCGCCACGCGTGGGAGTGGACGGCGCCCATGAAGGAGTGGCCGACGACGGCCACCCCCAGCTCGGGCAGTTCGTTCGGTGTGGGCTGGGACACCTGGACCTCCTCGTCGTCGCGGCGATCGTACTGAGCCGGGTCCGCCCGCGGGGACACCCCTCTCCCCGCGGGCCCGCCCGCGGGGAGAGGGG
>NZ_JAAALM010000564.1 GCF_009906395.1 Kineococcus indalonis | reverse complement strand
CAGCGGCGCCACGGTCCCGCCGGCGTGGGCGCGCGCCGCCGGGGGCCCGCTGACGAGCCCGTCGCCGGGGTCGACGTCCTCGCGGCCGGCCAGGTGGGCGCCCAGGCCGGTGCCGGGCTGCTCGGCGACCAGCAGCAGCTCGGCCACCGGGGGGCCGCCGGGAGGGCCGTGGTGCGGGCCGCTGACGGCCACGACGACGGCCTGCGCGTCGTGGCGGTCGTCGCGCACGCAGCGGGTCCCCGTGACCAGCCAGCCCGTCGGCAGCGGCCACGGCACCCACACCGGCACCTCGGAGTGCCGGGCGATCCAGGACAGGTGCGCCGCGTCGGCGGGCTGCGCCGGTTGCAGGGGGACGACCTCGCCGTGCGCGGCGCAGGTCGCCGAGGAGTGCCAGATGCTGGGCGCCCGGACCACGTCGTCGCAGCGGGGGCACCGCGCCGTACCGCTCATGCCTCACCGTCCTACGCCGTGCGCACGCCGTCAACCCAGCCATCACTGTGCGTGATCGAGGAGGGGGGCGGACAGGTGCCGCGCGCAGGGGCGATGATGGGCCCGTGACCGCTGCCGCGACCCAGTCGACCACCACCGAGCCCGGCGCCGCGGGCGGCGGGGAGCAGCCCGTGGCCGAGCTCCTCGACGCGCAGCACCCCGAGGGCGAGCGCACCGGCGTCCCCGCGGACGCCGCGGACGCCGCGGACGCCGCGGACGCCGCGGAGGCGAAGTCGCACCGCACGCTGCCGCGCTCGGCGGCCTTCCGCCGCTTCATCGCGCAGGGCTGGGGCCCGCGCCCGGCCGAGGACACCGCCCCGGCCGCCGCCGCCCCGCACGCCGCCCGCCGCCGGCGGGTGCTGTCCTCCCTCTTCCCCGGCGAGGTGCTCGTCGTGCCCGCCGGCCCGCTGGTGCGCCGCTCCAACGACACCGACTACCGCTACCGCCCCCACTCGGCGTTCGCGCACCTGACCGGGCTGGGCACCGACCGCGAGGCAGACGCCGTGCTCGTGCTGCACCCGCGCGGCGACGTGCGCGACGGCGGCGTGCAGGACGGCGAGGGCGGGGACGCCGGCCACGAGGCGGTGCTGTACCTGCGCCCGCAGGGCAGCCGCGACTCCGAGGAGTTCTACGCCGACGCCCGCTACGGCGAGCTGTGGGTCGGCCCGCGCCCGGGCCTGGCCGCGCAGGAGGCCGTCACCGGCATCACCTGCCGCGACGTGGCGCTGCTGGCCGACGAGGTCGGCGCCTCCGTCGCCGCGGCCTCCACGGCGGGCCTGCGCGTGGTGCCCGACGCCGACCCGGCCGTCACCGCGCTCGTCGGGCCGCTGCGCACCGGCGGCGCCGAGCAGGTGCGCGCCGCCGACGACGAGCTGGTCACCGCCCTGTCCGAGCTGCGCCTGGTCAAGGACGAGTGGGAGGTGCAGCAGCTGCGCGAGGCCGTCGCCGCCACCGTCACCGGCTTCGAGGCCGTGGTGCGCTCGCTGCCGCGCGCGGTGGGGCACCCGCGCGGCGAGCGCGTCGTGGAGGCCGCCTTCGACGGCACCGCGCGGGTGGAGGGCAACGGCGTGGGCTACGAGACGATCTCCGCGGCCGGCGACCACGCCTGCACGCTGCACTGGATCCGCAACGACGGCCCCGTGCGCCCCGGCGACCTGCTGCTGCTGGACGCCGGCGTGGAGGCCGACTCCCTCTACACCGCCGACGTCACCCGAACCCTGCCCGTGGACGGGCGCTTCACCGACGCCCAGCGCCGCGTCTACCAGGCCGTGCTGGACGCCGCCGACGCCGCCTTCGCCGTCGCCAGGCCGGGGGTGCGCTTCCGCGAGGTGCACGAGGCGGCGATGCGCGTGATCGCCGACCGCCTCTCGGCCTGGGGGGTGCTGCCGGTGGACGCCGGCACCTCGCTGGGCCCGGAGGGGCAGTACCACCGCCGCTGGATGGCGCACGGCACCAGCCACCACCTGGGCCTGGACGTGCACGACTGCGCGCAGGCGCGCCGCGAGATGTACCTGGACGCCGAGCTGCGCCCCGGGATGGTCTTCACCATCGAGCCGGGCCTGTACGTCAAGAGCGAGGACGAGCTGGCGCCGGCGGAGCTGCGGGGCATCGGCGTGCGCATCGAGGACGACGTGCTGGTCACCGAGGACGGCGTGGAGAACCTCTCCGCCGCCCTGCCGCGCGACCCCGACGCCGTGGAGGCGTGGATGGCCTCGCTGCGCGGCTGACCCGCCCGCGGCACGCGCGAGGGCCCCGTCCGCCGGTGCGGACGGGGCCCTCGCGCGCGGTCGGGGGGTCAGCCCTGCCGACCGCGGTCCTCCTCCTCGCGGGCGCGCTCCTCGGCGGCGCGGCGGGCGCGGCGCTGCTCCTCGACCTTCTCGGCGTACGTGGGCCCGGACAGGTCCGGCTCGGGGTCCGGCTGCGCGGCCTCCGCGCCGGCGGGCGGGGGCCGCGCAGCCGGACCC
>NZ_JAAALM010000563.1 GCF_009906395.1 Kineococcus indalonis | reverse complement strand
CCCTACCGGGGGGCGGGCGGCACGGGGCGCCCGCCCCCGCGCGCGGCGCGGGCGAGCTCGTCGGGCAGCACGGGCCGCCGCGCCCGCGGCAGCCCGTCGAGGACCAGCAGGTAGGAGTCCACGACCAGCTCGGCGACCAGCTCGCCGGTGACGCCCTCCCCGGCGGCCACGGACACCCAGTGCCGCTTGTCCACGTGGTACCCGGGGGTGATCGCGGCGAACTGCCGGCGCAGCGCCCGGGCCTCCTCCGGGTCGCACTTGAGCGTCACGATCGGCTGCCCGGTCGCCTCGGTGGCCATGAGGAACACCTTCCCGGCGACCTTGAACACGTCGTGCTCGGGCCCGAACGGGTGCGACAGGCCCGCGCCGGGCAGCGCCAGCGCCGTGCGCGCGGCGACCTCCTGCACGACCGTGCCGTCGGCGCGGGCGCCCGCGTCCGGGCTGCTGCTGTGCTCCACCCGCCCATCCTGCCCCGGCGCTGGGCCGCGCGGGTGGTGCCGGACCGGCGGGGCTCCAGGGGGCCGCGGCCGGGACGAGCGCTGCCGCGCCGGCCCGCCCCGCCAGCGCCGCGGTGGGCGCTCAGCGCGCGGCGGCGCTCGCCGGCGCCGGCGCCGGCGCGGGCACGGTGTAGGCCTCGCGGAAGCGCTCGACGGCCAGGCGGCTGTCGCCGGAGGCGAACGCCTCCAGGCCCACCACCCCCCGGTAGCCGGTGGCGTGCAGCGCGGCGGCCAGGGCGGGGTGGTTGACCTCCCCGGTGCCCGGCTCGCAGCGCCCGGGCACGTCGGCCACCTGCACCTCGCCCAGCAGGTGGGCGCACTCGCGCACGAGCTGGATCAGGTTCCCCTCGCCGATCTGCGCGTGGTACAGGTCCAGGTTCATCCGCAGGTGGGGGCTGTCCACGGCGGCCACCAGCGCCCGGGTGTCGGCCGCCGCGGCGAACGGGGTGCCCGGGTGGTCCACGGCGACGTTGAGGTTCTCCAGGGTGAACACCGCCCCGTGCCGCCGGCCGAGCTCGGCGACGCGCCGCAGGGTGCGCTCGGCGGCCAGCCACATCGCTCCGGTGACGACCGGCACCGGCCGCACCGGCAGGCCGCGCCCGTCCAGCCCGGTGCCGTGCAGGTTCAGGTTCGGGGTGCCCAGGGCGGCGGCGGCGGCGATCGAGCGCTCGGCGCTGGCCAGCAGGGCGTCGGCGCCGTCGGGGTCGACCAGTTCGCCCTCGACGTAGCCGGTCATCGAGGTGAAGGCGGCGCCGGTGGCCGCCAGGGCGGGCAGGTCCTTGGTGGTCCAGCCCCACAGCTCCACGGCGAAGCCGAGCTCGTGCAGGGTGCGCACCCGCTCCGCGAACGGCAGGTCGGTGAAGACCGTCTCGGCGCACACGGCCAGCGTGAAACCGCTCACCGGGCACCCTCCAGGGCGACGGGCAGGCCGGTGCGCACCGACTCGATGCAGGCCGTGGCGACGAGCAGGGCGCGGTGCGCGTCGCGGCCGGTCACCGCCGGGGCGCGCCGCTCGCGCACGGCCGCGGCGAACTCGGCCAGCTCGCCGGTGTAGGCGTCGGCGAACAGCTCCACGTCCGAGCGCACCGTCTGCGCGTGCGTGCCGGAGGCGTCGTGACGCACCAGGGAGGTGGCCGCCTGCGAGCCGACCGTGAGCGCGCCGGCGGAGCCGAACACCTCCCCGCGCACGTCGTAGCCGTAGGCGGCCGAGAAGCTCGCCTCGGCGGTGGCGATCGCGCCGTTGTCGAAGCGGACCGTCACCACGGCGGTGTCGAGCAGGCCGGCGTCCTTGAAACCCGGCGCCACGAGCGCGTCGGCGACGGCGTACACGGAGACCGGCTGCGCACCGGGGTTCAGCCACAGCAGGGTGTCGAAGTCGTGGATGAGGGTGAGCCGGAAGACCGCCCACGGCGGCACCGCCGCGGGGTTCGCCAGGCCCGGGTCGCGCGTGACCGAGCGCAGCAGCTGCGGGGTGCCGATCAGCCCGGCCTCCACCTGGGCGCGGGCGGCGGCGAAACCGCGGTCGAAGCGGCGGTTGAAACCCACCTGGAACGGCACGCCCGCGGCGTCGGTGGCGGCGACGCCGCGCTCGACGTCCGCCGGCGTCATCCCGGCGGGCTTCTCGCAGAAGACGCCCTTGCCCGCCGCGGCGGCGGCGCTGACGAGGTCCGCGTGCGCCTCGGTGCTGGCGGTGATGACGACGCCCTGCACCTGCGGGTCCTCCAGCAGTTCCGCCGGGTCGGTGACCGCGCGCGCCCCCAGCGGCCCGGCCACCGCCTGCGCGGCGCCGGGGCGCGGGTCGGCCACGCCCACCAGCCGCGCCCCCGGCACCCGCGTGGCCAGCAGCCGCGCGTGCGAGGCGCCGATGCGCCCCGCCCCGATCAGGCCCACCCGCACCGGCTCCGCTGCGGTGTCGACGTCGTCCACGGTTCCTCCTCCTCGCGCCTAGAGCGCTCTAGAC
>NZ_JAAALM010000562.1 GCF_009906395.1 Kineococcus indalonis | reverse complement strand
GGTGGACGCCGGCTGCGCCACCGCCGCGCAGCTCGGCGCGGCGCTGACGGCGCTGGCGGCCGCCGGGTTGCCGGTCGACCCCGCGGCGCTGCGGCGCTACGTGCGCGCGGCGGACGCCGTGGCCCGCGAGGAGGTCGCCGCCGTGCCCGCCGCGGACACCGCCGACGCCGTGGAGTTCGTGGTGCTGGGCACCGTGCTGCACGAGCCGGTGCTGCTGGCGCTGCGGCGCCTGGCGCAGCAGCACCACTCCGGCGAGCGCTTCGGCAGCGGCGGCCCCCCGCCGCGGCGGGACCGGGGTGCGCAGGGCTGAGGCGCGGGCAGCGGGTACGACGAAGGCCCCCGGTCGTCGACCGGGGGCCTTCAGGGGTAGCCCCGACGGGATTCGAACCCGCGCTACCGCCTTGAGAGGGCGGCGTGCTAGGCCGCTACACAACGGGGCCCCAGCTCGTCCACCCCGGTGGGGGTGGACCCCTTCCAGCACGGACCGCGGTCCAGGACCGCGATCTTCTGGAGTAGCCCCGACGGGATTCGAACCCGCGCTACCGCCTTGAGAGGGCGGCGTGCTAGGCCGCTACACAACGGGGCCCTAGCTCATTCGTCCCGCGAGGGACGAACGTCGTCCAACGGAGGTGGATCGTGATCCATCGCGCCGGAAGCGCTGGGGTACCAGGACTCGAACCTAGACTAACTGAACCAGAATCAGTCGTGCTGCCAATTACACCATACCCCATGGTGATCTCCCGGCCGGCGTCCCGCCCGGGTGCGTCGCAGACTCTACCCGGTCCGCGCACCGCTCCCCAAATCGGCTGCCGGCGGCCGCACCTGAGCCGCCCGCCGCGCCGCCCCGCCGCCGCGTGCCACCGCCGCGTCCCGGCCCGGGGGCCGGGACGCGGCGGGACGGCAGGTCAGCCCAGCGTCGCGCGCAGCCGGCGCAGGCGCGCCAGCGAGGAGTCCCGGCCGAGGATCTCCATCGACTCGAACAGCGGCGGCGACACCCGCCGCCCCGTCACGGCCGTGCGCACCGGCGCGAAGGCGAACTTCGGCTTCACGCCCAGGCCCTCGACCACCGCGGCGCGCAGCGCGGCCTCGACGGCCGGCGTCGTCCACCCCGCCAGCGGCTCCAGCGCCGCCAGGGCGGCGTCGAGCACGTCGGCGGCCTCCGGGCGCAGCGCCGAGAGCGCGTCCTGCTCCAGCACCAGCTCCTCGTCGGGTGCGAAGAGGAACCCGAGCATCCCCGGCGCCTGGCCCAGCAGCGTCATGCGCTCCTGCACCAGCGGCGCGGCCGCGGCCAGCCGGGCGAGCTGCTCGGCGGTGGGCTGCGCGGGCAGCACCGCGCCGGCCTGCAGGTAGGGCACCAGGCGCTCGCGGAAGTCCTCCGGCGCCAGCAGCCGCAGGTGCGCGGCGTTGATCGCCTCGGCCTTGGCCGGGTCGAAGCGGGCCGGGGAGGCGTTGACGTCGGCCACGTCGAAGGCGGCGACCATCTCCTCCACGCCGAAGACGTCGCGGTCCTCGGCGATGCCCCAGCCCAGCAGGGCCAGGTAGTTCAGCAGGCCCTCCGGCACGAAACCGCGGTCGCGGTGGTGGAAGAGGTTGGACTCCGGGTCGCGCTTGGACAGCTTCTTGCTGCCCTCGCCCATCACGTACGGCAGGTGCCCGAAGCGCGGGACCGCCCGGGCCACCCCGACGTCGATGAGGGCCTCGTACAGCGCGATCTGGCGGGCGGTGGAGCTGAGCAGGTCCTCCCCGCGCAGCACGTGCGTGATGCCCATGAGGGCGTCGTCGACGGGGTTGACCAGGGTGTAGAGCGGCTCGCCGTTGGCGCGCACGAGCACCGGGTCCGGGAACGAGCCCGCCTTGAACTCGATGCGCCCGCGCACCAGGTCGTCGAAGGAGTAGTCGCGGTCCTGGGGCACCCGCAGCCGCAGGGTGGGCTCGCGGCCCTGCTCGCGGAAGGCCGCGACCTGCTCCGGCGTCAGGTCGCGGTCGAAGCCGTCGTAGCCCAGCGCCGCGGAGCGCCCGGCCGCCTCGTGGCGCGCCGCGATCTCCTCGGCCGTCGAGAACGACTCGTACAGGTGCCCGGCCTCGCGCAGCCGGCGCACCACGTCGTCGTAGAGGGGGCGGCGCCGGCTCTGCCGGTACGGCTCGTGCGGGCCGCCGACGTCGATGCCCTCGTCCCAGTCGAGCCCGAGCCAGCGCAGCGCCTCGAGGATCTGCGCGTAGCTCTCCTCGCTGTCGCGCGCGGAGTCGGTGTCCTCGATGCGGAAGACGAGCTTGCCGCCGGTGTGGCGCGCGTAGGCCCAGTTGAACAGGGCCGTGCGGATCAGGCCGACGTGCGGGGTGCCGGTCGGCGAGGGGCAGAAGCGGACCCGGACGCCGGAGGGGCCGGACAAGCAGTGGTGGCGCGCCAAGGGCGCCGACGGGTTCACCCCGCTGGGCCCGTGGATCGAGACGGAGCTGGACC
>NZ_JAAALM010000561.1 GCF_009906395.1 Kineococcus indalonis | reverse complement strand
GGCTCAGGAGGTGCGGTGGGGCAGGGCGGCCAGGTCCAGCACGGCGGCCGCGGCCCCGCCCTGCGGGGCCAGCAGGTCCAGGCGCTCCCAGCCGCCCGCCCCGCGGGCGGCCTCCACCAGCGCCTGCACCCCCGCGCTGGCGAGGTGGGTGACGCCGGAGAGGTCCACGGTCAGGCGCACCGCCCCGCCGCGGGCGGCGCGGCGCAGCTCGTCGAGCAGGTCCGGGGCGCTGGCCAGGTCCACCGCCCCGCGCACCCGCAGCACCGCACCGCCGCCGGGCAGCACCTCGAAGGGCGGCTCGTGCCCCTGCTCCCCCGGGGCGGCGGCGGCCTCGGCCGGGCCGGGCACGTCCACCTCCACGGGCCGCTGCAGCGCCCGCTCCACCGACACCACCGTCCCGCGCTCGGTGGCGTCCACGCGCAGGCGCCCCAGCGCCCCCAGCAGGGCCAGGCCGCGGCCGCGGTCGCCGGGCTGCTCGCGCGGGGGGCGCCAGCGCCCGTCGTCGGCCACGACCAGGCGCAGCACGCCGGAGCCGTCCACGTCGGCGCCCACGCGCACCCGGCGCCGGGCGGCGGGGACGTGCACCCGGCGCTCGCGGTCGTGCGCGTGCTCCACGGCGTTGGCCACCGCCTCCCCGGCCAGCAGGTGCACGGTGCGCGCCTCGGCCGGGTGCAGGTGCAGCGGGGCCGCCCAGTCGCGCAGCTGCGCGCGCAGCTCGGCCAGCGAGCGCGGCTCGGCGGGCAGGTCCGCCCGCAGCGGCCCGGGCGGGGTGCGCGGGCCGGCCACGAGCACGGTGACGTCGTCGCGGGCGCCGGCGCCGGCCAGCTCGCCGACGAGGGCGCGGCACAGCGCGTCGGCGGGCGACCCGGTGGGCGGGGCCTCGCCGGGGCCGGCGAGCGCGGCGCGCAGGGCGCGCCCGGCGGCGCCCGCGAGCAGCTCGCGCTCGGCGGCGCGGGAGCGGCCGGGCCGCTCCACGAGGCCGTCGGTGTAGAGCAGGACGTGCTCGCCGGGGCCCAGGCGCGCGGTGCGCACGGCCCGCTCGCCGGCGACGGCCAGCGGGCCGCCGGCGGTCTGCTCCAGGTGCGCGGCGGTGCCGTCGGGGCGCACGACCAGGGGCGCGGGGTGCCCGGAGGTGACGTAGGCCAGGGTGGCGGCGGCGGGGTCCAGCACCGCCGCGCACAGGGTGGTCGCCGCCGCCCCGGGCAGCCGGCGGGCGACCTGCTCGACGTCGGCGACCGCCTCCAGCAGGCCCGCGCCGGCGCCCAGGCGCTGCCCCAGGACCGCGCGCAGCTGGCTCATGGTGGCGCTGGCGAGCACGCCGTGCCCGACGACGTCGCCGACGACGAGGGCGACGCGGCCGCCGTCGAGGACCACGGCGTCGAACCAGTCGCCGCCGGCGCCCTGCCCGGCCCCGGCGACCACGTAGCGGGCGGCCAGGTCCAGGCCGGGCAGCACGGGCAGGGCGGCCGGCAGCAGCGCCGCCTGCAGGCGGGCGACGACGGCGCGGGCCTCGTCGTAGCGGCGGCGCACCTCCTGCGCCGCGCGGGCGCGGGTCAGGTGCAGGGACAGGCGGGGGGCGACCTCGCGCAGCAGGCGCAGCTCCTCCTCGTGCCACGCCTCGCCGGGCCGCTTGGCGGCGGTGAGGGTGAACAGCCGCCGCCCGCCCTCCTGGACGGCCTCGACGTGCTCCTCCCCCGCCCCGTCGCCGGTGCCGTGCTCCCAGGCGACCCGGCTCGCGCCGCCGGGGCCGTCGGCGGGGGCGAGCACGAGCAGGGCCAGGCCGAGGTGGTCCACCAGGCGCCGGCCGGCGCGGTCGGTCACCTCGGCGGGTTCGTCGGCGCGGGCGAAGACGTCGCCGAGCTCGGCGGCGAAGGCGGTGGCCCGCCCGCGCAGCAGCCGGTCGGTGACGTCGGGGTTGCTGCCGGCCAGGCCGGCGAAGCGCCCGTCGGCGTCGAGCAGCGGCTCGGCGGTCGTCTCGATCCAGCGGTACGAGCCGTCGGCGCCGCGCACGCGGGTGGTGGCGCGGAAGCCCCGCCGCCCGGCGGTGGCGGCCTCGAACTCGCGCAGGTAGGCGGGCGCGTCGTCGGGGTGCAGGATCGAGCGCCACCGGCCGGAGAGCATGTCGTCCTCGGTGCAGCCGAAGAACTCCAGCACGCGGCGGTTGACGGAGGTGCACGCGCCGGTGGCGTCGGTGGACCACAGCATGACGGGGGCGAGGTCGGCCAGGACCCGCCCGTCCACGAGCCGCCCGGCCCCCTGGGCGTCCCGCGCGTCGTCCCGCGCGTCCCGCACCGGGCCGCCGCACCGCTCGTCGAGCACGGGGGCAAGGTAGCCGCACCGCCGCCCGCCGCGCACCGGTCCGGGGCGGTCCGGGGGCGTGCGGCGGTGCGGCGTCGTGGCAGCATGCCGCGGTGCGGCACCACCCCCTCGACGGCCACCCCCTCGACGGCCACCCCCTGGAC
>NZ_JAAALM010000560.1 GCF_009906395.1 Kineococcus indalonis | reverse complement strand
GCCCACCCCCTCGCACCCGCCGGCGCCCGCGACCCTGCCAGCGCGGCCCGGCGCCCGCAGCGATTTCCTGAGCCGGGCAGCGGGTGCGGACGGGCGCAGCGGGGTACGGGGCAGTCATGGCACGCGACACCCCGACGGTCTCCGAGATCCACCAGCGCCTGCACGCGGTGCAGTCCGCCTACCAGGGTGAGGAGGAGCGCCCCCTGGGCGGGTTCCTGGCGCTCATGGGCGTCTACGTCGGCGCCGTGGGCGGGGCGAGCGCCCTGGCGCGGGCGCTGCGCCGGCCGGTGCCCGACCGCTTCTCCGCCGGGGACCTGGCGCTGCTGACGCTGGCCACCCACCAGGGCAGCCGGCTGCTGACCAAGGACGCGGTCACCGCACCGCTGCGCGCGCCGTTCACCCGCTTCGCCGGCTCCGCCGGGGAGGGGGAGGTGGTGGAGGAGGTGCGCGGCAGCGGGCTGCGGCACTCGCTCGGGGAGCTGCTGACGTGCCCGTTCTGCGCGTCGGTGTGGGTGGCCACCGGCTTCGTGGCCGGCGGGGTGATCGCGCCGCGGCTGACGCGCAGCGCCGCGGCGATGCTCACCGCGGTGTTCGGCTCGGACGTGCTGCACCTGGTGTACGACGCCGCCAAGCACCTGCCGGAGCGCGCCCAGGCCGACGGCTGAGGGCCCCGCGGCTCAGCGGGGGGCGGTGCGCGCTCAGGAGCGCGGCGACCCCGCCCGTGCGGGTCGAGACCCGCTGAGGCCCGCCAGGGCGGTCAGCGCCACGGCGGCCAGGACCGCCACCGAGAACGCCCAGCGGGTGCCGGCGGCGTCGGCCAGCGCCCCCGCGAGCGCCGAGCCGGCCGCGATGCCCAGCACGGTGCCGCTGGTGAGCAGCGTCATCGCCGCCCCGCCGGTGCGCCGCCCGCCGCTCTCGGCGGTGACGGTGTTCACGGTGACCATGACGGGACCGACGAACAGGCCGGTGAGGAACGTGGCGGGCACCAGGGCGGCGGTGCTGCCGGCGGCCAGCAGCATCGCCAGCGCCCCGACCACCAGGCCGGCGGCGCCGACGAGCCAGCGCCGCCGCAGCGACACGTGCGCGGGCACCAGCACCGTGCCCAGGGCGGTGATCGTGGAGCCGACCGCGAGGGCCGAGTAGACCAGGGAGCCGTCGGAGGCGCGCCCGGCCCCGGTGGCCGCGGCGGTCAGCGCGGCCTGGGTGCCGCCGAAGACGGCGCCCATGGCCAGCATCCCCAGCACCGGGCGCAGCACCGACGGGGCCCGCCCGGCGGGGGCGCCGGTCGCGCTGGTCGCGCTGGTCGCGCCGGTGGTGGTCGCGCCGGTGGTGGTCGCGGCGGCCGGGACCGGTGCGGCCGCGCGGGCGGTGCGGTGCAGCGCGAACGCGGTGGCGAACACGGCGGTGAGCACCGCGGCCACCACCAGGGGCGTGCGGGCGCCGGAGGCCAGCGCGATCAGCCCGACGGCGGCCGGCCCGGCGACGAAGGACAGCTCGTCGACCACGCCCTCGTGGGCCAGGGCGGTGCGCACGTCCGCCGGGGACAGGCGCATCCACCGCACCCGCGACAGCGGCCCCACCTGCGGCAGGGTGGCGCCGGCCAGGAACGCCGCCGCCAGCAGCGCCGGCAGCGCGCCGCCGAGGGTCAGCACGAACCCGGTGAGGGCGAGCAGGTGGGCGGCCACCAGGGGCAGCAGCACGCGGCGCTGCCCGTGCCGGTCGCACAGCACGCCGGTGGCGGCCGAGCCCAGGGCCTGCCCGATCGCGGTGGCGGCGCTGGCCGCGCCGCCGGCGGCCACCGAGCCGCTGGTGGACGTCACCGCGGTGAGGGTGGCGATCGGCACCATCGAGACGGGCAGGCGCGCCAGGGCGGACACGGCCAGGTAGGGCCACCCGGCCACGGCGGGCAGCCGGCCGTAGGTGGCGAGGGCGCCGCGGGACGAGCGGGCGCGCGGCGGGGTGAGGACGTCGTGGTGCTCCACGGGGGTGGGTAGCCTCCAGTGCGGCGGTGCCGCCCCCAGCCACTGCGGCACCCGGACCCTGGATTGCTGCCTCGATGGTAGGTCGGCGCACGGACGGCGCGCCAACCGAGCGGCACCCGTGCGGGGCGCGGCGGCCCTCCCTCACAGGGCGCGGCGGCGGCGCAGCCACAGCACCGCCACCCACGCCGGCGGCACGCGCGCCCAGAAGGTCAGGACGCGGTGCAGCAGCGCCGCCGACAGCGCGGTCCCGGCGTCCAGGCCCGCGGCCACCAGCCCGGCGGCCAGCGCGGCCTCCGCGGCGCCGACCCCGCCGGGCACCGGCACCGCGGCCGTGACGGCGGAGCTGCCCACCACGACGAGCACCAGCAGCGCGGTGGCCGGCTCGCCGCCGAACGCGCGCGCGCACGCCGCCAGCGTGGCCGCGAACCCCAGCGGCACGGCCAGGTGGCCCAGCAGGGCCAGCGCCAGGCGGCCGGGGTGGGTCAGCG
>NZ_JAAALM010000055.1 GCF_009906395.1 Kineococcus indalonis | reverse complement strand
GTGCTCACGGCGCGAGCATCGGAGCGCCCGGAGGACCCGCGCAACCGGGGCGCGGGTCGTTGCGCACGATGACGCCCCGGCGGCCGTGGACGTGCCATCGTGCTCGGCGTGGACCCGATCGACGCCCTGGACGCCCGCATCCTGCTGGCGCTGGACGAGGACCCGGACGCGACCGTCCTGGCGCTGGCGCGCGCCCTGGGCGTGGCGCGCAACACCGTCTCGGCGCGGATGGCGCGGATGGCCGCGGCCGGGGTGCTCGGGGAGGTCAGCCGCCGGCTGGACCCGGGCGCGCTGGGGTACCGCACGGTGGCGTTCGTCTCGATCGCGCTGAGCCAGGCCTCCAGCGAGCCCACGGTCGCGGCGCTGCGCACGGTGCCGGAGGTGGTGGAGATGCACTCCACCACCGGCGAGGCGGACCTGCTGCTGAAGGTGGTGGCCCGCGACACCGACGACCTGCACCGCCTGACCCGCTCGCTGCTGGGCGTGGAGGGGGTGGTGCGCACGAGCACGGCGATCTCCCTGGCGCAGGAGCTGCCCACCCGCTACCGGGAGCTGCTGGTGCGGGTGGCGCGCGGCGGCTGAGCGGCCGCGGGGCGGGAGGTGGACGGGGGGCCTTGTGCCGCGGTGCGGCGCGGCGTACCGTCCTTCCATAAGCGAAAACTTATGGAAGGAGCAGCCGTGACGACCGACCCCCTGGCCGCGGCGGGCCTGGTGACCCGCGCGGTGCGCAGCGCCTCGCGCGACGGCGTGCCGACGAAGGTCGCGCTCGCGCACCGCACCTACCCCACCGACCGCGCCGACCTGTGGGACGCCCTGACCGACGCCGAGCGCGTGGCCCGCTGGTTCCTGCCCGTGACCGGCGACCTGCGCCCCGGCGGCCGCTACCAGCTGCAGGGCAACGCCGGCGGCGTCGTCGAGCGCTGCGAGGCGCCCGAGCTGCTCGCGCTGACCTGGGAGATGGGCCCGCTGGTGTCCTGGCTGCAGGTGCGCCTGGCCGCCGACGGCGGCGGCACCCGCCTGGAGCTGACCCACGAGGCGCCCGTGGACCCCGCCTCCTGGGAGGAGTTCGGGCCGGGCGCCGTGGGCGTGGGCTGGGACCTGGCCCTGGTGGGCCTGGGCCTGCACCTGGCCGGCGGGGCCGCGCTCGACCCGGAGCTGGCGGCCGCCTTCCCCACCACCCCCGAGGGCGTGGCGTTCGTCGAGCGCGCCGCCGCCGACTGGGCGCGGGCCGCCGTGGCCGACGGCGACGAGCCCGGCGCGGCGCACGCGGCCGCCGGGCGCACCACGGCCTTCTACACCACCGTGCCCGAGGACGCGCCCGCCGAGGCCGCCGGCGCGTGAGCGCGGACGTCTTCGCGGCGCTGGGCGAGGCCACCCGCCGGCGCGTCCTGGAGCTGCTCGCCGACGGCGAGCAGCCGGCGGGCGCCCTCGTCGAGGCGCTGCGCGCGCAGGCGGCGATCTCCCAGCCCGCCGTCTCGCAGCACCTGCGGGTGCTGCGCGAGGCCGGGCTGGTCACCGTGCGCGCCGAGGGCACCCGCCGCTTCTACGCCCTGGACCCCGCCGGGCTGGAGGGCGCCCGGCGCTGGCTGGAGCAGCTGGCCGGGGCCGGCGACCCCCTCGCGCCGTTCGCGCAGCCCCTGGACGCGCTGGCCACCGAGGTCGCGCGCGGGCGCCGGGGACGGCGCGCGGCGGCGGCGGAGCAGGCGGCGGCGGAGCAGGCGGCGGCCCTCACACCTCGAAGCGGTACCCCATCCCGGGCTCGGTGATCAGGTGCCGCGGCTGCGAGGGCGTCTCCTCCAGCTTGCGGCGCAGCTGGGCGACGTACACGCGCAGGTAGTTCGTCTCGCGCCCGTACGCCGGGCCCCACACCTCCTTGAGCAGCTCGGTCTGGGTGACCAGCCGGCCGGCGCTGGTGACGAGGACCTGCAGCAGGTGCCACTCGGTGGGGGTGAGCTTGACCGGCTCGCCGTGGCGGGTGACGGTGCGCCGGGCCAGGTCCACGCGCAGCGCGCCGGCCTCGACGACCTCGGGGACGCCCTCGCCGGCGCCGCGCCGGCGCACCGCGGCGCGCAGCCGGGCCAGCAGCACGTCCATCGCGAACGGCTTGGTGACGTAGTCGTCGGCGCCGGCGTCCAGGGCGTCGACGGTGTCGGCGGAGGAGGTGCGGGCGGTGAGCACGATGATCGGCACGTCGCTCCAGCCGCGCAGCCCGGCCACCACGTCCAGCCCGTCGAGGTCGGGCAGGCCCAGGTCCAGCAGCACCACGTCGGGGCGGGTGCGCGCGGCGGCCTCCAGCGCGGAGGTGCCGTCGCCGACGGCGGTGACGTCCCAGCCGCGCGCGGAGAGGTTGATCGTCAGCGCCCGGCGCAGGCCGGGCTCGTCGTCGACGACCAGGACGCGGCTCACGCGCCCACCCCCAGCGGCTCGCGCGGCTCGCGCGGCTCGCCGGGCGGGTCGGCCTGCGCGTCGGCCTGCGGGTCGGCCTGCGGGTCGGCGAGGCGGTGGGCGGTGCCGGCCAGCGGCAGGGTCAGCACCATCGTCAGCCCCCCGCCGGGGGTGTCCTGCGCCTCCAGGCGCCCACCGACGGCCTCGGCCAGCCCGCGCGCCACGGCCAGGCCCAGCCCCAGACCGGCGCCGGAGCGGTCCCCCAGCCGCTGGAAGGGGGTGAACGCGCGCTCCTTGGCCGCCCCGGGCAAGCCCGGGCCGTGGTCGACGACGAGCAGCTGCGCGCTGCGCCGGGCGTCCTCCACGGCCACCGAGGCCAGGACCTCCACGGGGGCGCCGGCGCCGTGGCGCACGGCGTTCTGCACGAGGTTGGCCACGACCCGGCGCAGCAGGCCGGGGTCGGTGACCACCGCCGGCAGGTCCTCGGGGACCTCCAGGCGCACCCGGCCGGGCGGGGCGTCGGCGGCCGCGGCGGGCACCACCTCGTCGAGGCCGACGACCACCAGGTGCGGCTGCACGACGCCGCTGCGCACGCGGGTCAGGTCCAGCAGGTCGTCGATGAGCTGCTGCAGGCGGTCGGCGGACTCGGCCACCGAGGCCAGCAGCTCCGCCTCGTCCTCCGCGCCGAGGGTCAGCTCCGGGTCGCGCAGGCCGTCCACGGAGGCCTTCAGCGTCGCCAGCGGGGTGCGCAGGTCGTGCGAGACGGCCGTCAGCAGCGCCCCGCGCACCGCGTCGCCCTCCTCCAGCCGGCGCACCTGCGCGGCCTCGGCGCGCAGCAGCTGGCGCTGGCGCAGCGCGGCGATCTGCGCGGCGAACGCCTCCAGCACGCGCCGGTCGTCCGCGGCCAGCAACCGCCCGCGCAGCGCCAGGCAGTGGGTGCCGTCCACGACGACCTCGGCGTCGCCGTCGGCGGGCGCGGCGCAGGGATGCTCCCCGGCGCAGGCCACCGCCGTCCACGCAGCGGTGGGGCCGGTGCGCTCCAGCCACGTCGCCGACGTCACCGCGAACGTGGTGCGGGTGTGCTCCAGCGCCTCGGCCAGGGGGTCCTCGGCGGCCATGACGGTGCGCGTCAGCACCGACAGGGCCTCGGTCTCGGCGCGGCTGCGGGCGGCCTGCTCGGTGCGCCGGGCGGCGCGGTCGACGGTGCTGGAGACGGCCAGCGCCACGAGGACGAACACGGCCAGCGCCACGGCGTTGGCGGGCTGGGCGATGGTGAAGCGGTGCACCGGCGCGGTGAAGAACCAGTTCACCGCCAGGCTGGCCACCAGCGCGGCGGCCACGGCCGGCACCAGCCCGCCGGCCAGGGCGGCCAGCACGACGACCACCAGGAACGCCATGAGGTCGGTGGAGAGGTCCTGGCGCGGGAAGAGGCTCAGCAGCGCCGTCACCAGCGCCGGCCCGCCCAGGGCGAGCACCCAGCCCAGCAGCCGGCGCCCGCGCGAGAGGGCCGCGCGCGCCCGCGGCGGCAGGCGCAGCCCGGCGCGCTGCTCCTCGTGCGGCACCACCAGGACGTCCAGGGCGCCGGCGCCGCGCACGACGGCGTCGCCGACGCCGGAGCGGAACAGCGCGGCCAGCCGCCCGTGGCGGCTGGCGCCGACGACGACCTGGCTGGCGTTCAGGCCGCGCGCGAACTCCAGCAGCGCCCCGGCGACGTCGTCGCCGACGACGCGGTGGTAGCTGCCGCCGAGGGACTCCACCAGGGCGCGCTGCTCGGCCAGGCGCGCCGGGGAGGTGCGCACCAGGCCGTCGCCGCTGGCCACGTGCACGGCGTGCAGCTCCCCGCCGGCGCCGCGCCCGGCGATGCGCGCGGCCCGGCGCACCAGGGTGGCGCCCTCGGGGCCGCCGGTGAGGGCGACCACGACGCGCTCGCGCGCCGGCCAGGGCCGCTCGATGCCCTGCTGGGCGCGGTAGCGCTCCAGGCCCTCGTCGACGCGGTCGGCCAGCCACAGCAGCGCCAGCTCGCGCAGGGCGGTGAGGTTGCCGGTGCGGAAGTAGTTCGACAGGGCCGCGTCCACGCGCCCGGCCGGGTAGACGTTGCCGTGCGAGAGCCTGCGCTGCAGCGCTTCGGGGGTCATGTCGACCAGCTGCACCTGCTCGGCGCGGCGCAGCACCGCGTCCGGCAGGGTCTCGCGCTGCTCCACGCCGGTGATGTGGGCGACGACGTCGTTGAGGGACTCCAGGTGCTGGATGTTCACCGTGGAGACCACGTCGATCCCGGCGTCGAGCAGCTCCTCGACGTCCTGCCAGCGCTTGGCGTGGCGCGAGCCGGGGGCGTTGGTGTGGGCGAGCTCGTCGACGACGGCGACCTCGGGGTGGCGGCGCAGCACGGCGTCGAGGTCCACCTCGGCCAGCTCGTGGCCGCGGTGCTCCACCACGCGCCGGGGCAGCACCTCCAGGCCCGCCAGGCGCTCGGCGGTGCGCTCGCGGCCGTGGGTCTCCACCACGGCCACGGCCACGTCGACGCCGCGCTCGGCGCGCCGGCGCGCCTCGTCGAGCATCGCGTACGTCTTGCCCACGCCGGGGGCGGCCCCGAGGAACACCCGCAACCGCCCGCGGCGGCGCTCGTCGGGGTGCACCCCGCTCCGCTGCTCCACCCCGCGATCCTCGCTCACCTCACCCCCGTCCGGCGAGGCGCTCGAGCGCGAGGTTCAGCTGCAGGACGTTCACCCGCGGCTCGCCGAGGAAGCCCCACTGCCGCCCCTGGACGTGCTCCTCGACCAGGGCGGCCACCGCGGCCTCGTCCAGGCCGCGCTCGCGGGCCACGCGCTGCACCTGCTGGCGCGCCAGCTCCGGGCTGACGTCGGGGTCCAGGCCCGAGCCGGAGGCGGTCAGCGCCTCGGGGGCCACGTCGGCGGGGGCCACGCCGTCGCGGGCGGCGACCTCGGCGCGGCGCTGCTGCACGGTGGCGAGCAGCTCGGCGCTGGAGGGGCCGAGGTTGGAGGCGCCCGAGGCCAGCGGGTCGTAGCCCTCGCCGGCCACCGAGGGGCGCGGCTGGAACCACTGCGCGCCCTCGAACGACTGCCCGAGCAGGGCGGAGCCGACGACGCGGCCGTCGTGCCGCACGAGCTGGCCGTCGGCGCGGCCGGGCACCAGGCGCCCGGCGGCCACCAGGGCCAGCGGGTACAGCAGCCCGCACACGAGGGTGGCGGCCAGCAGCAGCAGCAGGCCGGTGCGCGCCTGGCGCAGGAACGCCGCGGCGGTGGCGCCGGAGCGGGTGCGCAGCGCGGGAGGGGTGGAGGTGCTCACGGTCACATCCCGGGGAGGAGGGAGACGATCAGGTCGACGAGCTTGATGCCGGCGAACGGCGCGACGACGCCGCCGAGGCCGTAGACGAGCAGGTTGCGCCGCAGCAGCGAGGCGGCGCTGGCCGGGCGGTAGCGCACCCCGCGCAGGGCCAGCGGGATGAGCGCGACGATGACCAGGGCGTTGAAGACCACCGCCGAGACGACCGCCGACTGCGGCGTGGCCAGCCGCATGACGTTCAGCGCGTCCAGCTGGGGGTGCGCGGTGACGAACATCGCCGGCACGATCGCGAAGTACTTGGCGACGTCGTTGGCGAGGGAGAACGTCGTCAGCGCCCCGCGGGTGATGAGCAGCTGCTTGCCGATCTCGACGATCTCGATGAGCTTGGTGGGGTCGGAGTCCAGGTCCACCATGTTCCCGGCCTCCTTCGCGGCGGAGGTGCCGGTGTTCATCGCGACCCCCACGTCGGCCTGCGCCAGGGCGGGGGCGTCGTTGGTGCCGTCGCCCATCATCGCCACCAGCCGCCCGCCGGACTGCTCGCGGCGGATCAGCTCCAGCTTGTCCTCGGGGGTGGCCTCGGCCAGGACGTCGTCGACGCCGGCCTCCTGCGCGATGGCGCGCGCGGTGCGGGCGTTGTCGCCGGTGACCATGACGGTGCGGATGCCCATGGCGCGCAGCTGCTCGAAGCGCTCGCGCACGCCCTCCTTGACGACGTCCTTCAGGTGCACCACGCCCAGGACGCGCGCGGTGCCGCCGCGGTGCTCGGCCACCACCAGGGGGGTGCCGCCGGAGGTGGCGACGTCCTCGACGACCTGCTCGACCTGGGCGGGCACGTGCCCGCCCAGGGTGCGCACCCAGTGGGTGACGGCCGCGGCGGCGCCCTTGCGGACCTCG
The DNA here is from genome assembly GCF_009906395.1 of Kineococcus indalonis. GTDB lineage: Bacteria > Actinomycetota > Actinomycetes > Actinomycetales > Kineococcaceae > Kineococcus > Kineococcus indalonis. Next base: position 6,072 of record NZ_JAAALM010000055.1, on the reverse strand, counting down.
CGCACGTCGCCGGGGTGCGCGCCGGGCTCCTCGCGCAGGTCGACCCCGCTCATGCGGGTCTGGGCGGTGAACGGCACGAACGCGGCGCCGGCCGGGTGCTCGCGGGTCCGCGGGCCGTGGCGCTCCTCGACGAGCACGACCACGGAGCGGCCCTCGGGGGTGGCGTCGGCCAGGCTGGACAGCTGCGCGGCGTCGGCCAGCTCGAGCACGTCCACGCCCGGGGCGGGCAGCAGCTCGTGCGCCTGCCGGTTGCCCAGGGTGATGGTGCCGGTCTTGTCCAGCAGCAGGGTGCCCACGTCGCCGGCGGCCTCGACGGCCCGGCCGGACACCGCCAGCACGTTGCGCTGCACGAGGCGGTCCATGCCGGCGATGCCGATGGCGCTGAGCAGCGCGCCGATGGTGGTGGGGATCAGGCAGACCAGCAGCGCGACGAGCACGACCGTGCTCTGCGGGTCGCCGGAGTACGCGGCCATCGGCTGCAGGGTGACCACGGCGAGCAGGAACACCAGGGTCAGGCTGGCCAGCAGGATGTTCAGCGCGATCTCGTTGGGGGTGCGCTGGCGGGCCGAGCCCTCCACCAGGGCGATCATGCGGTCCACGAAGCTCTCGCCGGGCTCGGCGGTGACGCGCACGACGATCCGGTCGGACAGGACGGTGGTGCCGCCGGTGACGGCGCTGCGGTCGCCGCCGGACTCGCGGACCACCGGCGCGGACTCGCCGGTGATGGCGGACTCGTCGACGCTGGCGACGCCCTCGACGACGTCGCCGTCACCGGGGACCGTCTCGCCGGCCTCGACGACGACGAGGTCGCCGGGGCGCAGGCTGGAGGAGGGCACGCGCACCTCGTCGTGCCCGCGCTCCAGGCGCCGCGCGGTCGTCTCGGTGCTCACCCTGCGCAGCGAGGCGGCCTGGGCGCGCCCGCGGCCCTCGGCGACGGCCTCGGCAAGGTTGGCGAAGAGCACGGTGGTCCACAGCCAGGCGGCGATGACCCAGGCGAACACCGAGGGGTCCAGCACCGCCAGCACCGTCGTCAGGACGGCGCCGACGGCGACGACGAGCATCACCGGAGTGCGCACGAGGTGGCGCGGGTCCAGCTTGCGCACCGCGTCCGGCAGGGACGAGACGAGCTGGCGCGGGGTGAACGCGCCGCTGGCGACGCGGTGCGGGCCGTCCTGCTGCGGCGCGCGCGGCGCCGGGGTCGGGGTCAGGGTGGTGCTCACGAGGCGGCTCCAGACAGCGCCTCGGCGAGCGGGCCGAGGGCGAGGGCGGGGAAGAACGTCAGGCCGGTGACCACGACCACGACGGTGGCGTGCAGGCCGGCGAACGTCGGGGTGCGCGTGGGCAGGGTGCCGGCGGTGGGAGCGGCCGGCCGCTGCCGCGCGAACGCGCCGGCGAGGGCGATGACCAGGACCATCGGCACGAAGCGCCCGATCCACATGGCCAGCCCGAGCGCGGTGTTGTAGAAGGGCGTGTTCGCGCCCAGCCCTGCGAAGGCGCTGCCGTTGTTGTTCGCGGCGGAGGCGAACCCGTACATCAGCTCGGTCAGCCCGTGCGGGCCGGAGTTCAGCAGCGCGGAGCGGGTGGCCTCGCTGGACAGCGCGATCGCGGTCCCGCTGAGCAGCGCGAACGGCGTGGCGAGGAGGTACAGCGCGGCCAGGGTGATCTCGCGCTGGCGGATCTTCTTGCCCAGGTACTCCGGGGTGCGCCCGACCATGAGGCCGCCGACGAACACGGCGATGACCGCCAGGACGAGGATGCCGTACAGGCCCGAGCCCACCCCGCCGGGCGTGACCTCGCCCAGCAGCACGTTGAACAGGACGACCCCGCCGCCCAGCGCGGTGTAGCTGTCGTGGAAGGAGTTCACCGCGCCGGTGGAGGTGCTCGTCGTCGCGGTGGCGAACAGCGCCGAGGCCCACTCGCCGAACCGGGTCTCCTTGCCCTCCACCGCCGCGCCCACCGCCTGCGGCACGGCGCCGCCGGCGTGGACCTCCGCCCAGGTGGTCAGCGCCAGGGAGACGGCGAAGATGCCGCCCATGACGGAGAGCACCGCCAGGCCCTGGCGGGTGTCGCCGACCAGGGTGCCGAACGTGCGCGGCAGGCTGGAGGGGATCACCAGGATCAGGAACACCTGCAGCAGGTTCGACAGCGGCGTGGGGTTCTCGAAGGGGTGCGCGGAGTTGGCGTTGAAGAACCCGCCGCCGTTGGTGCCCAGCAGCTTGACGGCCTCCTGCGAGGCGATCGGGCCGCCGACGACCGTCTGGGTCCCGCCGGCCAGCGTGGTGTGCGCGGTGGCGCCGGAGAGGTTCTGCACCACCCCGCACAGCAGCAGCAGCACCGCTGCGACGACGGCCATCGGCAGCAGCACGCGCAGCGTGGAGCGGGTCAGGTCCACCCAGAAGTTGCCGATCGTGCCGGTGCCGGCGCGCACCAGGCCGCGCACGAGGGCGATCGCCACCGACAGGCCCACGGCGGCGGAGACGAAGTTCTGCACCGCCAGGCCCGCCATCTGCACGAGGTGGCCGACGGCCGCCTCGCCGGAGTACGACTGCCAGTTCGTGTTCGCCGTGAAGGAGACGGCGGTGTTCCACGCCTGGGTGGCCTCCATCGCCGGCATCCCCAGCGACAGCGGCAGGAACCGCTGCAGGCGCAGGAACGTGTACAGGAACAGGATCGAGACGGTGGAGAACGCCAGCACGGAGACGGCGTAGGTGGGCCAGCGGGTGTCGGCGTCGCCGTCCACCCGCAGCACCCGGTACAGGGCGCGCTCGGCGCGCAGGTGGCGCGGGGAGGTGAGGGTCCTGGCGAGGAAGTCCCCCAGCGGCACGTGGACCGCGGCCAGCAGCACCACCAGCAGGCCGATCTGCAGCAGACCGGCGGTGGTGTCGTCCAGGGCGGGCATCAGAACCTCTCCGGGTTCAGCAGCGCGAGCAGCAGGTACGCGGCGGCGGCCACGGCCAGGACCAGGCCGACCACCGCGCCCCCGTGCGGCACGAGCAGCCAGCCGCGCCGGGGCGAGCGCGCGTCGCACCAGCCGACGACCTCCCGGCGCGGGTCGGCGGCGCGCACCCGCGCCGGCACCCGGGCGGGCACCCGGGCGCGCCGGGACCACCAGCGCGGGCGGTCCACCAGCACCGGGCGCAGCCGCTCGGGGTCCCACGGCGGCGCCGCTCCCGGGGCGCCCGGGTCGCCGTCGTCGGCGGGGCGGGTGGCGCGCGGGGTGGTCGTGGTCGGCACCGGGGGCTCCTCTCGTGGCCGCGGCGGGCGGCTGAGCCGGTGGGCCCGCGCGCGCCGCGCCTGGCAGCTGTACCGGGCCTGGCGCAACCTGCCCGCCACGCTGACCGCGGTGGGCTGGGCGCGCCTGCACGGGGTGCGCCCCGTGCTGGGCGCGGACCTGATCGTGGAGTGCGCGCCCATGCCGCCGCGCACCTACGGCCGCGGCGGCACCACCGTGGGCAACGCCTGGCTGCACGGCGGGCTCGGCGGGCCGGTGCGCCGCCGGCACGAGTCGCGCCACGCCGACCAGTACGCGCTGCTGGGCACCACGCCGTTCCTGGCGCTGTACGGGCTGAACGCGCTGCTCACCCGCAACGACCCGCGCCGCAACGTCTTCGAGCGCTGGGCGGGCCTGGCCGACGGCGGCTACGCCACCGGGCCGGGGCGCACCCGCACCGCCAGGACCGCCACGTCGTCCTCGGCGTGACCGGCGACCTCGGCCAGCACCGCGTCGCACACCGCGTCCGGGCCGAGGTCGGCGAAGCGGGCGGCGGTGGACGCCAGCCAGTCCAGGCCGTCGTCGATGGAGGCGCCGCGGCGCTCCACCAGGCCGTCGGTGTACAGCAGCACCGTCGCGCCGGGCACCAGCCCGTGCACGTGGTCGGCGCGCTGGAACTCCGCGTCCATGCCCAGCAGCAGGTCCGGGTCGGTGCGCAGCACCTCCACCCCGCCGCCGGGGGCCAGCACCACCGGCGGCGGGTGCCCGGCGTTGGACCAGCGCAGCCGCCAGGCGCGGGTGCCCTCCACCGGCTCGACGGTGGCGAGCACGCCGGTGGCCAGCGCCCCCACGCCCAGGTCGCGCATCGCCCGGTCCAGCGCCGACAGCGCCGAGGCCGGGGAGACCTCCAGGGAGTAGCCGATGCCGCGCAGCAGGTTGCGCACCTGCCCCATGGCCGCCGCGGCGTCCTGGTCGTGGCCGGTGACGTCGCCGATGACGAGGCAGGCGGTGCCCGAGGCGGTGAGGAACGCGTCGTGCCAGTCGCCGCCGACCTGGGCGTGCTCGGCCGCCGGCAGGTAGCGCACCGCGATCTCCAGGTGCTCCGGCTGCGGCGCGGACGTCAGCAGGCTGCGCTGCAGCGTCTCGGCCAGGGAGCGCACCGCGTCGGCGGCCTCCCGCTCCGCGCGCCGGGCCCGCACCCGGTCCACCGCCTGCGCGGCCGAGGCCGCCAGCGCGGTCAGCAGGTCGCGGTCCTCCGGGCGCAGCGGGCGCGGGGAGCGCCACGACAGGCCCAGCACCCCGGCGGTGCGGTCGGTCAGCCGCAGCGGCCACGCCGCCGTGCCGCGGGCGGCGTCGACGACCGGCGTGCCGCGCAGCGCCGCGGGCAGCGCGGCGGCGGCGGGGTCGTCGGCGTCGCCGAGCACGCCCAGGTGCCCGGTGCCGGACTCGTCGGGCTCCAGCACGCCCAGCACGACGCCGTCGGCGCCGAGCAGCGCGGACGCGCCGCGCTGCAGCACCCGCAGCACGTCCTCCTCGCCGTCGACGTCGGGCAGGGCCTGCGCGACGGCGACCAGGCCGCCCAGGCGCTGCGCCTGCCACGCCTGCAGGTCGGCGCGGCGGCGCTCGGCCTGGTAGGAGGCGGCGGCGGACAGCCCGTCGCCGACGGTGGCGGCGACCAGGCGCAGGAAGTCGCGGTAGGTGGCGTCGGGGGCGATGTGCGGGCTCAGGCGCGCGACCAGCACGGCGGGGGCGGGCTCGCCGAGCGCGGCGGGCACGGCCACCCACGCCAGCGGCCCGCCCTCGCCGGGGCGCACGAGCACCTGGCGCGGGCGCAGCGGCTCGGGCGGGCCGGGCAGCACCCGCTGGTGGCCCTCGCCGAGCGCGCCGGGCAGGTGCAGGTCGACCTCGGGCAGGTCCAGCGGGGCGGTGCGCAGCACGTCCAGGGCGCGGTCGGCGACCTCGGCGGGCTCGTCGAGGTCGGTGGCCAGGTCGCCCAGGAGGGTCAGCAGCTCCAGGCGGCGGTGGTCCTGCACCTGGCGGGTGGTCTCCACGGCGATGTCCAGGGTGCCCAGCACCGCCCCGTCCTCGCCCCGGATGGGCGAGTAGGAGAACGTGAAGAACGCCTCCTCCAGGAAGCCCTTGCGCTGCAGCGGCAGCGGCATGTCCACCGACCAGGTGGCGCGGCCGGCGAGCGCCTCCTCGAAGAGGGGGGCGATGCCGTCCCACGCCTCGGGGAAGACCTCCCGCACGCCCCGCCCGAGGGCGGCCGGGTGCTTGTCGGCGACCATGTCCGCGTAGGGCTGGTTGTAGAGCATCGCCAGCTGCGGGCCCCACGCCACGAGGGCGGGGAATCGGGTGCCGAGCACGACGTGCAGCGCCCGGCGCAGCTCGCGCGACCAGCCGGCGGGCTCGCCGAGGGGGGTGGCGGCCCAGTCGACCGCCTCGTAGGCCTCGCGCAGCCCGGCGGCGTCCGCGAAGGGCAAGCTCTCCACAGACGGTGAACCTAGTCGAGAGCGCGCACGCCCACCTCGCCGCGCCCTGGCGCGGTGGGGTGACGGCTGACACGCTGTGCCGGTCCCCCGCCGGGTCGCCACCGAGGCCGCCGACGTCCCCGGGGACGGGAGGTGCGGTGCCGCGCTCGGAGGCCAGGCGCCTGGCCGACGCCGTGCTCGAGGCGCTCGGCCCGCGCCAGGACGTCCCCGACGGCGGGGACGACGGGGCCCTGCTGCGCGTGGTGCGCGCCGCCGGGGTGGTGCGGGTGCTGGTGCAGCTGGGCTGGGCGCCGCCGCAGGACGTGCTGGTGCAGCTGGGAGCGGGGGTGCACCCCGACGAGGAGCTGCCCGCGAGCGCGGGGGCCGGCC
>NZ_JAAALM010000559.1 GCF_009906395.1 Kineococcus indalonis | reverse complement strand
GTGCTGGTCGTGCGCGCCGGAGGCTCGTGGCGCGGCGAGGACGACCGCGGTGCCGGTTTCCGCGAGACGCTGGCGCGGCTGGCGCCCGGCCGCGCCGCGCTGGAGGTCGTCGACGACCAGGACCGTGCCGGTGCCGTGGCCGCGGGGGTGGTGCGGGTCCTGGCGCAGCGCCCCGGCGTGCGGGCGGTGTACTCGATGTACGCGGGCGCGGGCGGCAACGCCGCGGTGCTGGACGCCTTCGCCGCCGCCGGGCGCCGCTGCGCGGTGTTCGTGGCGCACGACCTCGACGGGGAGAACGCCCGGCTGCTGCGCGAGCACCGGGTCTCCGTGGTGCTGCACCACGACCTGCGCGCCGACCTGCGCCGCGCGTGCCGGGTGCTGCTGCAGGCCCGCGGGGTCCTGCCCGGGCCGGTGCGGGTGCGTCCCTCGCAGGTGCAGGTGGTGACGCCCTACAACACCCCGCCGCTCTCCCTGGGCGGCTGAGCAGCGCTGCTCACACGAGGGCCTCCACCGGCGCCGGCACCCGCGGCAGGCGCGCGGTGTCCGCCCACGCCTCGGCCAGGACCTCCACGACCCGGCGCATCCGCTCCGGCGCCAGCGTGAACGGCAGCCGCAGGTAGCGCTCGAACGCCCCGTCCACGCTGAAGCGCGGGCCGGTGCTCAGCAGCAGCCCGCGGGTGCGGGCGGCCAGCACCAGGGAGCTGCTGACCGGCTCGCCGAGGTTCGCCCAGGTGCTCAGCCCGCCGGCCACGCGCGGCACCCGCCAGGTCGGCAGCCGCTCGGCCAGGGCCTCGTGCAGCGCGTCGTGGGCGGCGCGCAGCTGCGCGCGGCGCCGGTCGGCGAACCCGTCGAGCGCGGCGACCACCTCGGCGCCGACGAGCTGGTCCAGCACGGGGGTGCCCAGGTCGGTGGGCGAGCGGTGCTCCAGCGCCTCGCGCACGGTGGCCGCGTCGGCGCGCACCCAGCCCAGGCGCAGCCCGGCCCACACCGACTTCGCCAGCGAGCCGACGTGCACGACGTCGCCGGGGAAGGGCACCCACGGTGCGACGCCGGGGGCGAAGCCGAGGTCGGCGGTGGTCTCGTCGACGACCACGCGGGTGCCGCTGCGCTCGGCCAGCTCCAGCACCTCGCGGCGCTGGCCGGCGGGCATCGTGGCGCCGGTGGGGTTGTGGAAGTCGGGCACCAGGTAGGCCACCGCGGGGCGGGCGCGGGTGAACGCCTCGCGCAGCGCCTCCCCGTCCCAGCCGCCGGGGCCCACCGGCACCGGCAGCGGGCGCCCGCCCGCGGCGGTCAGCGCCCGCACGGCCGTGGGGTAGGTGGGCGTCTCCACCAGCGCCCGGTCGCCCGGGCGCAGGAACGTGCGCGCCAGCAGCGCGATGGCGTGCTGGGCGCCCACGGTGACGAGCACCTCGTCGGGGCGCGTGGGCAGCCCCCGCTCGGTGTACCGCCGGGCGACGGCCTCGCGCAGCTCGGGCACCCCGTGCATCTCGTACCCGGTGCCGCCCAGGTGGCGCGGCAGGGCGCGCACCGCCCGCTCGACGGCCCCCTGCAGGCCCTGCACCGCCGGCAGGGCGGCGTTGACCAGGTCGAGCACCTGCGGGTGCCCGGGCGCGCCGGCGCCCTCCCCGTGCACCGGCGCGCCCGGCGCGGGCGGCTGCACCACGCTGCCCGAGCCGCGCACGCTCACCACGTGCCCGCTCTCGCGCAGCGCGGCGTAGGCGGCGGCGACGGTGGTGCGGCTGAGGCCGAGGGCGGCGGCCAGCTCGCGCTCGGCGGCCAGCCGGGTGCCCGCGGTCAGCCGGCCGTCCAGCACCAGCAGCCGCACCCGGTCGGCCAGGGCGGCGTAGGCGGGGGAGCGGTCGCGCCACGGCCCCAGCAGGGCGGCCAGGGAGCGGGCGCTGATCGTCGTCACCGGGCCACCGTAGTGCGATTGGCACTTCCGGTGGCGCGCTGGGGGCGGTCCAATCTGCTGCGTGCGCAGTCCACTCCCGTCCGGCCACCCCCAGCGCGTCCTGCGCCTCGCGATCGGCCTGGTCCTCTACGGCGCCGCGGAGGCGCTGATGGTCCAGGCGGCGCTGGGGGTGAGCCCGTGGACGGTCTTCGCCCAGGGCCTGGCCCGCCTGACCGGCGCCGGGCTGGGGTGGGTGACCAACGTCGTGGGCCTGTTCGTGCTGCTGCTGTGGATCCCGCTGCGCCAGCGCCCCGGCGCCGGCACCGTGGCCAACGTCCTGGTGGTGGGCACGGTGATCCAGCTCGTCGTCTCGGTGCTCGCCCCGCCCGCCGCGCTGCCCGCGCGCGTGGCCCTGTTCACCGCCGGGCTGCTGCTGCTGGCCGTGGCCAGCGGCCTGTACATCGGGGCGCGCTACGGCCCCGGCCCGCGCGACGGGCTGATGACCGGCCTGCACGCGCGCACCGGCCGGCCGGTGTGGCAGGTGCGCACGGGCGTGGAGGTCTCGGTGCTGGCCGTGGGG
>NZ_JAAALM010000558.1 GCF_009906395.1 Kineococcus indalonis | reverse complement strand
CCACCACGAGCCGCCCGTGCGGCCAGGGCGTGCCGGCGGGCACCCGCCACGCCCAGGGCACCGCGGCCGCGGCGAACCAGCCGGCCACCGCGGCGGGGTCGGCGAGCGCGGGGTCGGTGACGTCGGCGCCGTTGTACTGCGGGAACGGCAGGCCGCTGGAGGCCAGCCGGGCGCCGGGCAGGTCGGCGGCCGCGCCGCCGGGGTGGGACAGGGCCAGTTCGCGCCACGCGTCGGCGTGCGCCCGGTGCACGGCGGCGGGCTCGGGGGTGTGGGGCACGCACCGGATCGTGGCCTCTGCGGCGCGCGACCGCACCGGGGTTTCCCCGGCCGCCGCGTCCGAGGGGGCTGTCGCTCCACGACCGCGTCCGCCTCGACCTCCACGAGCAGGCGCGCGTCGATCAGCGCGGCGACCTGCACCCTCGCCGAGGCGGGGCGGACGTCGGCGAAGAACCCCCCGTGGGGGCGCCCGGCCGGCACCACCCGCGCCGGGCGGCGGCCACCTCGTGACCCGCCGGGGTCCCTCCGCCCGGTGGTTGCGCTGCACGCCGGGACGCCCGACGGCGGCCCGGACTCCCCGCCGCGCCCCGTGGAGTTCCGCGAGGACGAGGTCCTCATCCCCGGCTGGGAGGTCCAGTGCTCGATCGCCGACGTCGGGGACGGGTTCCGCTTCACCCGGACCACGCGCGACCGGCCCGTCGTGGACCTGCGCACCGACCACCTCGGGGCCCTGGAGCGCTTCCTCGTGGGCCGCTCCGGCGCGCTGTGGCGCTCGGCGCACCACCTTGCGCCCGTCCTCTTCGCCTCGTTCCCCGAACCGGGGGAGCGCTTCACCGTCGAGGAGGGCCCGGAGCGCGGGGTCACCCTGCGCTGGAGCGAGGACGGGCGGGGCGCCAGCGCGAGCGGGATCGACCGGGACGGGGCCAGCTTCCTCGCGCTGGCGCTCGCGCACCCGCTGGAGGACCTCCTCGCCGCCTACCGCGACCCGCGCACCGGCCCGGCCCTGCGCCTGCCCGGCGGCACCGGGACGCGGACGCACGAGGGCCGCCGGGCCCCGAGGACCTGGCGGCCGTGGGGGTGACCTGCTGCCGCGCTCAGGACGGCAGCACCTCCGGGGCGATCTCGTGCAGGCGGGCAGCCACCGCCGCCTCCAGCCGCTCGAGGGGGGCGGTCTCGGAGGACGCCGCGTCGAGCTGGTCCCACGACGCGGCGTCCTCGTCGGAGAGCTCCTCCCGGCCGGTGGGCCGGAACCGCAGGTACTCGTCGCGCGCGCGGGCGACGAGCGCGGCGACGTCGCCCAGACCGAGCCAGCGGTAGCCCGCGATAGCCAGCGGTAGCCCGCGATGGCGTCGTCGACCGACGGCACCCTCTCGCCGAAGAAGAGGTTCTCGACCCCTCCGCCGACCAGCCCGCCGTTCTCGGCGGTGCCGTGCAGGGCCAGCGCCGCACCCGGGGAGCGCAGCCCGGGCAGGACCGAGGCGTCCTGGCGCTCGTAGGCCTGGACGGCGCGGACGTTCAGCGCGTCGATCAGCGGGGTCGTCGTCTGCCGCCTCCGGTCGCCACCGGGTCCGTTGCGCGCCCCCGCCCCTCCCGTCAGCTCACGCCCGCCCGGGACCCGTCCCGCGGGTCGCCGGCGGCCGGTGCGACGGGGATCTGCAGCTCGGTGACCCCGTTCGAGGGGTCCTCGGGGCAGTAGTCCAGGTGCACCTCCCCGCCGAGGCCGAGGGGCCGGTGGCCGTTGTCCTCGATCCAGCGCGCGAGGAGCTGCCAGGTGGCGTCCACGCCGTCCATCGGGCCGTGGTGGACGATCGTGGCGGCCCGCACGGCGGGCAGGTCGGTGACCTGCACGCCCCCGCGGGCGGCAGCAGACCCAGGGCGTCGTAGTGGCGCAGCATGCGCACCGACACCCGGGCGGTGGTGGCGAACTCCCCGACGCTGAACACGGCACCTCCAGCGTCGAGGCTGACACGGTGTGAGGGTCAAGGGGTGGTTCCCGGCCGCTCGCCCGGTGCTCGCGGGGTGCCTCAGACCGCCAGGTGGGCGTTCCCGTGCTCGGTGAGGGCGTGCAGCGCGGCGCCCGCCGCGCGGGGTGCCGCTCAGCCCAGCGCCAGGACGAGGCCGGCTGCGACGAGCACGGCGGCGGTCAGCCCGTGCACGCCGAGGGCGGTGGACAGCCGCCCGCCGCGGGCGCGCACGACGACGGCGTCCCCGACCGCGGTCAGGGCCGCGGCGGTCAGCGCCCAGCCCATCGCGGCGGGGCCGGCGGCCGCCCACACCACGAGCACGACCACGCCGGAGGTGATGTCGCGCACGCCCTTGACGGCGGCCAGGGCGCGCACGTCGTCGGCGGCCACCCCGAAGCCGGTGGTGGCGCGGCGGGGGACCAGCAGGAAGCGGGTGCCGACGACGACGATGCCGGCGCAGGCGAGCAGGGAGGTGAGGAGCGCGGTGAGGTGCACGGGAGGGGTCCTTCCGGGT
>NZ_JAAALM010000557.1 GCF_009906395.1 Kineococcus indalonis | reverse complement strand
CCCGTGGCGTCCCCCGCCCCCCTGCGCTGGGCCGTGCTCGGCCCCGGCGCCATCGCCCGACGCTTCGCCTCCCAGCTGCCGGCCTCCGGCGCCGGCGCGATCGTCGCCGTCGGCAGCTCCGACGCCGCGCGCGCCCGCGCCTTCGCCGACGAGCACGCCCCCGGCGCGCGCACCGGCACCCACGCCGAGGTCCTCGCCGACCCCGACGTCGACGCCGTCTACGTCGCCACCGTGCACACCACCCACGCGCCGCTGGCGATCGCCGCGCTGCGCGCGGGCAAGCACGTGCTGTGCGAGAAGCCGCTGACCCCCAACCACGGCAGCACCATGGCCGTGGTCGACGCCGCCCGCCGGCACGGCCGGGTGCTGGTGGAGGCGTACATGTACGCCTTCCACCCGCAGCAGCGCGCCCTGCTGGAGCTGGTGCGCTCCGGCGCCCTGGGCCGCGTGCTGCACGTGGACGCCAGCTTCTCCTTCGCCGCCGGCTCCCCCACCGGCCGCCTCTTCGACGCGGACCTCGCCGGCGGCGGGATCCTCGACGTCGGCGGCTACCCGGTGACCATGGCGCGCGCCGTGGCCGCCGCGGCGCTGGGCCGCCCCGCCGCGCTGTCCTCGCTGCGCGGCTCGGGCACGGTCGGCCCCACCGGCGTGGACGAGTGGGCCGTGGCAACGCTGGGGTTCGAGGGCGGGATCACCGCCACCGTGCGCACCGGCGTGCGGCTGGCCGAGGCGCCGGCCGTGGCGGTGCACGGCTCCGCCGGCTCGGCCCACCTGGCCGACCCCTGGGCGATCGGCGGGCGCACCGAGGTCGTCGTGCGGCGCGTCGGCGAGCCCGAGGAGGTGCTGCGCTTCGACCCCGGCGCCGAGGAGCACCTGCCCTACGCCGCCGAGGCGGCGGCGGTGGCGCGCCTGGCGGCGCGGGCCGCGGCCGGCGAGGACGTCTCGGCCGGCGCCGCCGAGCACGGCCTGGACGACAGCCTGGCCACCGCCGCGGTGCTGGACCGCTGGCGCGCCGCCGTGGGCGTGCGCTACCCCTTCGAGCGCGACACCGCGCACGTGCCGACCGTCTCGGGCCTGCCGCTGCGCGTGGCCGACCCCAACCCCATGCGGTACGGGCGCCTGGAGGGCCTGGACAAGCCCCTCTCCCGCGTCGTCGTGGGGGTGGACAACCAGCCCGACCTCGCGCACGCCTCGGCGCTGTTCGACGCGTTCTGGGAGCTGGGCGGCACCACGTTCGACACCTCGTGGTGGTACGGGCAGGGCCGGTTCGAGAAGCTGCTGGGGCAGTGGCTGACCAACCGCGGCCTGCACGAGCAGGCCGTCGTCGTCGTCAAGGGCGGGCACACGCCCGAGTGCACGCCGCAGGGCATGACCTGGCAGCTGCTGGAGTCCCTGGAGAACCAGCAGAGCAGCAGGGCCGACGTCTACCTGCTGCACCGCGACAACCCCCAGGTGCCGGTGGGCGAGTTCGTCGACGTGCTCAACGAGCACGCCGACGCCGGGCGCATCGGCGTGTTCGGCGTCTCGAACTGGTCCAAGGAGCGCTTCGACGAGGCCGACGCCTGGGCCGCCGCGCACGGCAAGCGGGGCTTCTCCCTGCTGAGCAACCACTTCGGCCTGGCCGAGGCGCTCGACGTGCCGTGGGCGGGCTGCGAGCACGTCACCGACGCGGCGTCCAAGCGCTGGCTGGTGCAGCGCCAGGTGCCCCTGCTGCCGTGGAGCTCGCAGGCGCGGGGCTTCTTCGCCCGCGCCGACCCCTCGGACCGCTCCGACGAGGAGCTGGTGCGCTGCTACTACAGCGACGCGAACTTCGAGCGCAAGCGCCGCGCGGAGAAGCTCGGCGCGGAGCTGGGGGTCCCGGCCACCGCGGTCGCGCTGGCGTACGTGCTGGCGCAGCCGTTCCCGACGTTCGCGCTCGTCGGCCCGCGCAGCGTCGCCGAGCTGCGCTCGTCGACGGCCGGCCTGCGCGTGCGGGGGGCGTCAGCGGCGGGTCAGGCCCAGCTCGCGCAGCGAGGCCTTGACCTCCTCGGGCCGCCAGCCGAGGCGGCCGTCGGTCCACGTCGGCTCCGGCAGCAGCCGGCGGCCGACGAGCTGGTGCAGGGTGGCCACGTCCACGTCGTAGCGGTGGCTGACCTGCAGCAGGGTGAGCTTGTCCATCGGTGCCTCTCCTCGCCCCGGTGCGCGCCCGGGCGTGCGTGCCCGCGGACCGGGCGGCCGGCGGGGTGGGTGGCCTGGCGCTCGGGAGCGGGCTCAGGCCCTCCCAGGGTACCGCCGGCACCGCTCCCGCCCGGCCCGCCGGCCGCTGGCCGCGTCCGTGCCGACGCGCAGCACGATGCCGCAGCCCACCCCGCAGTAGGAGCAGGAGGTGCGCACGGTGTCGGCGGTGGTGGTGCGCGGCGTCTCCGGCGACCGGGAGCACCCGGCCAACGCCGGGCGGCTGTGCACCAAGGGCGCCACGAGCGCGGAGTTCCTCCTC
>NZ_JAAALM010000556.1 GCF_009906395.1 Kineococcus indalonis | reverse complement strand
CCCCCCACCCGCCCGCTCACACCCTCCGCTCACAGGGCGTCCGAGCACGGCGCCACCACCACCTCCGGCGCGCTCACCGTCGTCGGCCCCGTCACCTCCGCCGGCAGCGCCCGCGCCGGCCCGCGCAACCGCCAGCGCACCACCACCGGCTCGCCCGGCGGCAGCTGGACCGTCAGCCGCACCAGGCGCCAGCCGCGCTCGGCGTCCACGGAGGTGGGCACCGCCCGCCCGTCGACGCTCGCGCCGTCCAGGCCCACCGCCGGCGGCACCCACAGCGAGACCACGTCGCGCGCCGTGCGCCGCCCGGCCGCCGTGGTGGCCACCTGGTTCTGCACGTACGCGGGCACCTCCTCGGGCACCGGGTTCGTCAGCGTCAGCTCCAGCTCGGCCACCGCCTGCGCCGAGCCGGTCGCGCACGGGCGCTGCAGGCGCAGCTGCGGGCGCGTCCAGTAGTCCAGCTTCGAGGGCGCCACGTTCGTCAGGCCCACGTGCGCGGCCGCGCGCGGCCCGCCCAGCACGCCGGCCAGACCGGCGGCCTCCAGGGCGCGCTGCTCCTGCTCGCGCGAGCTCCACACCGCCAGGTGCCCGCTGGCCGCCGCCTCGCGCCCGCCGCGCAGCGCCGAGGTCGACACCCCGTCGGAGAGCACCGCCTCGAAGGCGGCCGCGGAGGCGGAGGCCAGGAAGGCCTTGCGCGCGTCGTTGTCCTGCGCGAAGCGCACGTAGGCGTCCTCCATGAGCACCCGCGGCAGGTCGGCGGTGGCCACGGTGCCGAAGACCCCCAGGTCCAGCGGGGCGTGCTCCGCCCCCAGCAGCTGGGCCAGGCCCACCGGGTCCACCAGCACCACCGCGTCGGGCACCGGCTTGCCGGCGTCGGCGAACAGGCTCGCCGTCAGGCGCGCGGCGTCGTCCGCCTGCGCGCCCACGGTGAGGTTCTGCACCCGCCCGGCGTCGCGGTCGCCGCCGTACAGCCCCGCGTACTCCGCGCCGTTGACCGCGGAGTCCCCGCGCGCCGGGCCGAACTCCGCGTCGGTGCCGGTGCCGGTGAGCCGGATGGACCCGCCGTCCACGGAGACGTAGGCGTACGCCCCCACGATGCCCTGCACCGGGCGCACCTCCGCCGGGTTGGTGAACGCCACCACGTAGGTGCGCGCCCCCTCCGCCCCCAGCAGCCCCGGCAGCCGCGGCACCAGCTCGGCCGCGGTGCCCAGCGGGCCGGCCACCTCGCGCAGCTGGCGGGACACCGGCTCCAGCCGGCGCGAGAGCGCCCCCACCACCGCGGGGTCCTCCGCCGCCGCCAGCGCCGAGCGGGCCGCCTCGACGCGGTCGCGGTAGTCCACCACCACCGGCGCCAGCCGCTGCACGCCCTCGACGTCCACGGTGCGGTCGGCCGAGACCAGCCCCTCGGCCAGGACGTCGGAGGCCACCCCCAGGGCGCCGGGCAGCGGCTCGGTGAGCGCCGCGGCCGCGGCCGCGCCGGCCGAGGCCGCCCGCAGCTGAGCGCCCACCCACGGCACGTGCTCGGCGGCGCGGTACGGCCACTGCGAGGTCGCCCGCCGCGCGGCGGCCGCGTCGTCGGCCACCGCGCGCGCCCGGGTGCGCGCCTCCTCGAAGCGCTCGGCGCGCACCTGCTCGGCCAGCCCCGGCGCGGCGTCGGCGACCCGCTGCAGCGCGCGCGCCGCCTGCACCCCGCTCACCGCGACGGCCGCGGCCCAGGCCAGCACGAGCAGCAGCAGGACGCCCGGCACCGCCCGCGCGGCGCGCGGGGCGCGCCGGCGGCGGGGTGCGGCGGGCTCGGCGGGGGTGGGGGGGACGCTCTGGCCGGGCACCGGCCAGACACTAACGAGCCCCCGCACCGCCCGGCACCGCCCGCACCGCCCGCGCGGGCGGTGCGGCGTCGGGACCCGGACGTAGGCTGGGAGCCCCACCTCGACCCCCTCCGGAGTGTTCGTGAGCCTCACCGGCCTGCTCGACGTCCTGCGCACCGAGCCCGCCGTCCGCGCGGCCGTGGAGACCGCGCGCGAGGGCGGCAGCCAGGCCCTCGACGTGGTCGCCCCGATCGGCGTGCGCCCGGCGCTGCTGGCGGCGCTGGCCGCCGAGCGGCCCCTGCTGGTGGTCACCGCCACCGGCCGCGAGTGCGAGGACCTGGCCACCTGGCTGCGCTGCTACCTGCCGCAGCACGCCGTCGCGGAGTTCCCCGCCTGGGAGACGCTGCCGCACGAGCGCCTCTCCCCGCGCAGCGACACCGTCGCCCAGCGCCTGGCGGTGCTGCGCCGGCTGGCCCACCCGGCCGCCGACGACCCCGCCGCCGGCCCGGTGCGGGTCGTGGTGGCCCCCGTGCGCGCCGTGCTGCAGCCCCTGGTCAAGGGGCTGGCCGACCTGGAGCCGGTGCGCCTGCGCCCCGGCGACGAGGTCGGCCTGGACGCCGTCGTCGAGGCCCTGGTCGGCGCGGCGTACGCCCGCGTGGACATGGTCGAGCGGCGCGGCGAGTTCGCCGTGCGCGGCGGCATCCTCGAC
>NZ_JAAALM010000555.1 GCF_009906395.1 Kineococcus indalonis | reverse complement strand
CTCCTGCTGCTCGTCGGGCGTCGCGGGGGCACCGGCAAGCCCGGCGGCCGTCCCGCCCGCCGCGGCGCCGCGCGCCGCATGACCGACGACATCCAGCCCGCCCCCGCGCCGCCGCGCCGCGGGCCGGCCCCGCAGACCCGCCGCGGCGCCGACGTGCACGACCCCGAGGGCGTGCGCCTGCAGAAGTTCCTCGCCCAGGCCGGCGCCGGCTCGCGCCGCGCCTGCGAGGAGATGATCACCGCCGGGCGCGTCACCGTCGACGGCGAGGTCGTCACCGAGCTGGGCGTGCGCATCGACCCCGCCCGCCAGGTCGTGCACGTCGACGGCCTGCGCTTCTCCGTGGACGACCAGATGGTCTACATCATGGTCAACAAGCCCAAGGGCGTCGTCTCCACGATGTTCGACGAGCAGGACCGCCTGAACCTCGCCGACATGGTCGGCCCGCGCGAGGAGCGGCTCTTCCACGTCGGGCGCCTGGACCTCGACACCGAGGGCCTGATCCTGCTGACCAACGACGGCGCCCTCGCGCACCGCCTGCAGCACCCCTCCTTCGGCGTGCAGAAGACGTACCTCGCCGAGGTGCGCGGGCCCGTCAAGCGCGACCTGGGCAGGAACCTGCGCGCCGGCGTGGAGCTGGACGACGGCCCGGTGACCGTGGACTCCTTCCGCCTGGTGGACTCCAAGCCCGGCTACGCGCTCGTCGAGGTCGTCCTGCACGAGGGCCGCAAGCACGTCGTGCGGCGCCTGCTGGACGCCGAGGGCTACCCCGTGCTCAAGCTCGTGCGCACCCAGATGGGCCCGCTGGTGCTCGGCGACCTCAAGCCGGGCAAGAACCGCCGCCTCACGCGCGGCGAGGTGCAGCAGCTCATGGCGGCCGTGGGCCTGTGACCGGCGGTCCGCCCGCGCCGGCCCCGTGCGCACCAGTACGGTGAGCGCCGTGTCGGTGCGGGCGGTGCGGGGTGCGGTGCAGGTGGACGTCGACGAGCGCGAGGTCGTCCTCGCCGCGACGCGCGAGCTCGTCTCGGAGGTGGTGCGCCTCAACGAGCTGTCCCTGGACGACTTCATCAGCGTGCTCTTCACCTGCACCTCGGACCTGACCAGCGAGTTCCCCGCGGTCGCCGCCCGCGAGCTCGGCATGGGCGACGTGCCGCTGATGTGCGCGCGCGAGCTGGAGGTCGCCGGCTCGATGCCTCGCGTGATCCGCCTCATGGCGCACGTGGAGACGCCGCTGGCGCGCGCGCAGGTGCGCCACGTCTACCTGCGCGGCGCGCAGGCCCTGCGCCGCGACATCGCCCAGTAGGCCGCGGTGACCCTCGACGCCACGGCCCCGGCGCGCACCAGCGGCACGGTGCGCATCGTCGGCACCGGCCTGCTCGGCGCCTCCGCCGGCCTGGCGCTGTCGCTGCGCGGCGTCGACGTGGTCCTCAGCGACGTCTCGCCCACCGCGGTGGGCCTGGCCCGCGACCTCGGCGCCGGCCGGCTGCCGGCGGCCGGCGACGACCCGCGCCTGGTGCTCGTGGCCGCCCCGCCGGACGTGGTGGCCGACGTCGTGGCCGCCGAGCTGGCCGCGCACCCCGGCGCCGTCGTCACCGACGTGGCCAGCGTCAAGGGCGGGCCGCTGGCCGCGCTGCGCGCCGCCGGCGCCGACCTGTCCCGCTACGTCGGCGGGCACCCCATGGCCGGGCGCGAGCGCGGCGGGGCCGTCTCGGCGCGCGCGGACCTGTTCGCCGGGCGCCCCTGGGTGGTGGCCGCGAGCGCCGCCGCGGACCGCGCCGCGGTCGCCCTGGTGCACGACCTGGCCCTGGACTGCGGCGGGGTGCCGGTGCCGATGCCGGCCGCCGAGCACGACGAGGCGGTCGCGCTGGTCTCGCACGCCCCGCAGGTGGCCGCGAGCCTGGTGGCGGCGCGGCTGCGCGAGGCCCCGGAGCCGGCCGTGCGGCTGGCCGGGCAGGGCCTGCGCGACGTCACCCGCATCGCCGGCAGCGACCCGGTGCTGTGGGCGCAGATCCTGGCCGCCAACGCCGGGCCGGTCGCGGGGGTGCTGGAGGCGCTGCGCGACGACCTCGACGGCGTCGTCGCGGCGCTGCGCGCGCTGCAGGCCGACCCGGCCGCCCCCGGGGCGCGGGCGCGGCTGGCGGGGCTGGTAGCCGCCGGCGGCGCGGGCCGCGACCGGATCCCCGGCAAGCACGGCGGTGCGCCGGCGCTGTACGCCACCGTCGTGGTCGTCGTCCCCGACCGCCCCGGCGAGCTGGCCCGGCTGCTGGCCGACGTGGGCGCGGCGGGCGTGAACCTGGAGGACCTGCGCCTGGAGCACTCCCCGGGGCAGGCGGTGGCGCTGGCCTCGGTGGACGTGCTGCCGGCGGCCGCGGCGCCGCTGGCGGAGGCGCTGCGCGGGCGCGGCTGGACGGTGCCGGCCTCCTGAGGCGCGCGCGCACGGGTCGGTGGGTGCGGGGCCCGTCGACTAACCTCGTCCGGTGCCCACCTCCCCGCGCGGCTGACGCTGGACTTGCCGGAGCCGGAGGGCCCGTCCA
>NZ_JAAALM010000554.1 GCF_009906395.1 Kineococcus indalonis | reverse complement strand
GCGGCGGTGGGGGCGGGCGGCGCCGCCGCGCCGGCCGCCGGGGCCCGGCCGCCGAGCAGCCCGCGCAGGGTGCTCTCCAGCAGCCCGGTGCGCACCGGCTTGCTCAGGGTGGCGTCCACCACGCCGCCCGCCGCGCCCGAGGGGTGCCGGTGGCCGCTGGTCAGCAGCACCAGCGGCAGCGCGCGGCCCGCCGGCAGCGCGCGCAGCGCGTTCGCCAGCTGCTCGCCGTCCGTGCCCGGCATGTGCATGTCCACCAGGGCGGCGTCGAAGGCGCGGCCGGCGGCCACCAGGGCCAGCGCCTCGCCGGCCGAGGCCACGCTCGTGCACGCCGCGCCCCAGCCCTGCAGCTGCAGCTGCAGCACGCGGCGGTTGGTGGCGTTGTCGTCCACCACGAGGACGTCGCGGCCGGCCAGGTCCGCCGCGGGCCGCGAGGCCGCACCGGGCGGCGCGTCGGTGACCGGCAGCACCACCCGCAGCGTGAAGGTGGAGCCCAGGCCGGGGGTGCTCTCCACGGTCAGGGCGCCGCCCATCGCGGCGGCCAGGCCCGAGCAGATCGCCAGGCCCAGCCCCGCGCCCGCCCCGGCGCGGGGGGCGGAGGGGTCCATCGGCGTGAAGGAGCTGAACAGCCCCTCGACCTCCTCCGCCGCCACGCCCGCGCCGGTGTCGCGCACCGCGAAGCGCAGCGCCACCCCGGCGGCGTCGGCGGACCCGGCGGTGTCGGCGGACCCGGCGGTGTCGGCGGACCCGGTGGGCCCGGCGGCGCCGGTGGGCCCGGTCGCCACCGTCAGCGCGACCTCCCCGCGGCAGGTGGACGCCACGGCGTTCTGCAGCAGGTGCACCAGCACCTGCTGCAGCCGGGCGCCGTCCCCGCGCACCGCGGCGGGCACCTCCGCCCGCACGTCCACCACCAGCTCCAGACCCTTGGCGCCGGCCTCGTGGCGCACCACCGCGGCCGCGCCCTCCACGCACGCGCGCACGTCGACGGGCTCCTCCAGCAGGCGCAGGCTGCCCGCCTGCAGCTGGGAGTAGTCCAGGACCTCGTCGATGACGACGAGCAGCGCCTCGCCGCTGTCGCGCACCGTCTCGGCCAGCTCGCGCTGCTGCGCGTCCAGCGGCGTGTCCAGCAGCAGGTCCGTCATGCCGATCACGGCGTTCATGGGGGTGCGGACCTCGTGGCTCATCGTCGCCAGGAACGCCGACTTCGCCCGGTCCGCCTCCACGGCCTTGTCGCGCCCGGTCAGCAGCGCCCCCAGCGCGGTGTTGACCGCCTCGCCCACGGCCACGATCTCCGCCGGGCCGCGCACGGCCGCCGGCTCGGTGCTCTCGCCCGCGGCGATGCGCTGGGCGGCGGCCGCCACGCGCTGCACGGGGCGCACCACGCGCCGGCTGACCCACAGGGTCCCGCTCGCCAGGAGCAGCACCAGGCCGGCGGTGCCGGCCAGGATCAGGGTGCGCGTGCGGTCCGCGTTCGCCGCGGCGGTGCGCTGCTGCGCGGCGAGCACGGCGCGCTCGTCGGCCTCCAGCACGTCCAGGGCGGCGGTGGTGCGCCGCATCGCCCGGCGCCCGTCGTCGGTGGCCATGACGGTCTGCACCGCCTCCAGGCCGCCGGTGCGGCGCAGCGCGATGGTGACCTGCATCTCGGAGAGCTTCTCCGCGACCGCGTCCTGCAGCTCGGCCCCCGCCGCGGCGCTCCTGGCGCTGCCGCCCGTCTCGCCCACCAGCCCCTGCACCGAGGCGCCGATGCGCTCCACGGCCTCCTCGTAGGGCTCCAGGTAGTACTCGCGCCCGGTGATGACGTAGCCGCGCTGCCCGCGCTCGGCGTCGCGCAGCAGCACGCGCAGCTCGCCGATGTCGTCCAGCACGTCGTACGTGGCGTCCACCGCGGCGCGCTCGGCCACGAGCGTGGAGATGCGCGCGGACGAGCTGGCGCCCAGGACGAGGATCGTCGTCAGGGTCAGCAGCAGTCCCGCCGTCATCGTCCGCGCGATCGACCCGCGGGCGCGCGGCGCCCCCGCGGGCGCGCTCACCAGCTCGCGCCGGCGTCGGCGGTGGCGAGGGACTGCTCGATGGCGGTGCACAGCGCGGACAGCACGACCGGCTTGGTCAGGTACGTCGCGCCCAGCGCCCGGCCGGCCTCGATGTCCGCCGGCTGCACGCGCCCGCTGAGGAAGACCACCGGCAGGCGCGCGTAGCGCTCGTCGGCGCGCAGCCGGCGCACCAGCTCCAGGCCCGTGGTCCCCGGCAGCGACACGTCCGAGACCAGCACGTCCGGCGCGCCGCGCTCGGCCAGCACCTCCAGGGCCGCCGCGGCCGAGCCCGCCCCCACGACCCGGTGCCCGGCGGCGCGCAGCCGCAGGTCCAGCAGGGTGCGGATGTCCGCGTCGTCCTCGACGACCAGCACCTTGGCCATGACCGGGTCCTCCTGCGGGGTGTCGTTGCGGGGTCTCGTTGCGGGGTCTCGTCGCGGGGTCCCGCGCCGCGGGGTGTCGCCGCGCGGTCCGCCGCTGCTCCCCGGGGGAGTCATCGGCAGCGGCGGGGGCCGGGTGAAGC
>NZ_JAAALM010000553.1 GCF_009906395.1 Kineococcus indalonis | reverse complement strand
CCCCCGCCCCGGGCACCTCCTCGGTGCCCGAGGGCGCCGTCGACGTCCTGGGCCGCATCAGCGCCGCCCTGGACGACCTGCCGGCGCACCGCCCCGTCGCCGCGCGCGTCGTCGCCCAGGCCGACGACCACCGCTCCGACGCCCGCTCGCTGGGGCGGACCCTCAGCTACGACCCGGCGCTGACCGCGAGGGTGCTGCGGCTGGCGAACTCGGCGTACTTCGGCCTCAGCGGCCGCGTGTCCGCCCCCGCGTTCGCCGTCACCGTCGTGGGCTTCTCCACCGTGCGCAGCCTGGCGGTGTCCGCCGTGGCCGGCCTGGAGGACCTGCCCGAGGCGCTGGAGGGCTTCTGGGAGCGCAGCGTCCTCACCGCCGTCGCCGCCGGCGAGGTCGCCGCGCGCCTGGGCGTGGAGGCGCCCGAGGCGTTCAGCCTGGGCCTGCTGGCGCGCCTGGGGCAGGCGCTGCTGGTGCGCTGCGACCCCGCGCGCTACCCCGCCCTGCTCGCGCGGGCCGCCGACCGCGAGGAGCTGCTGGCGGCCGAGGCGCGCCTGTACGGCTGCACCCACACCCGCGTCTCGGCCGAGGCGCTGGCCGCGTGGTCCTTCCCCGACGACCTGCCCGCCGCCCTGGCGCAGGTGGACGCCCCCGGCTGGGCCTCGCCCCTGGCGGTGTGCGTGCGCCTGGGCGTGGAGCTGTCCGAGCGGCTGCTGGACCCCGCTCGCCCCCTGCGCCCGGCCGGCCACCTCAGCGGCGGCCGCGTCGACGACGGCGAGCTGGACGCCCTGGGCGAGCGCGTGCAGCACGTCGCCCGCGAGGTGCTGCACCTGCTCACCGGCTGACCCTCCCGGCGGGTCGGCGGGGCCCGTCGCGCACGCGCGGACGCGGGCGGGCAGGATGGGCGCGTGTGCGAGGCGACCCCCGATGCTGAGATCACCCTCCCTGATCACGAGCACTCGGCGCGGCGGGCCCGCACCTTCCTCTCCGACGCCTACTGCGCCGTGCACCACGCCCGCGTCCTGGACGAGGCGGAGCTGCTCGTCTCGGAGCTGGTGACCAACGCGGTGCGCCACGGCGGTCCGCCCGTGCGGGTGCGCGTGCACTGCGACGGCTCCGCCGGCCTGCAGGTGTCCGTCTCCGACGGCGACCCGCACCCGCCCGTGCGCCGCGACGTCTCCCCCGAGGCCGAGGGCGGGCGCGGCGTGGCCCTCGTCGACATCCTCTCCGACCGCTGGGGCGTGGAGCGCGAGCCCTCCGGCAAGACCGTCTGGTTCGTGCTGTCGTGACCCCGGCCGGGTCCGGCGCCCGGCGCACCCGGGCGCGCACCGAGGTGCGCCTGCTCACCCCCGACGACGCCGGGCCCCTGGCGCGCCTGCTCAGCGGCGACTGGGGCTTCCTGGCGCCCTTCGAGCCCGAGCGGGACCCCGCCCACTTCACGGCCGCCGGCCAGGCCGAGCTGGTGGAGCGCCTGCTCGCCGAGCACGCCGCCGGCCGGACCGTCCCCTTCGCGATCGTCCACGAGGGCGAGCTGGTGGGCCGCAGCACCCTCAGCAACGTGGTCCGCGGCCCGGCCCAGCACGCCGACCTGGGCTACTTCGTCGCCGAGGCCGTCAACGGCCGCGGCGTGGCCACGGAGGCGGTGGCCCGCACCGTGGAGGCCGCCTTCGGCGAGCTGGGCCTGCACCGCCTGCAGGCCGGCACCCTGCTGTCCAACTCCGCCTCGCAGGCGGTGCTGCAGCGCAACGGCTTCGAGCGCATCGGCGTCGCCCGCGGCTACCTGCGCATCGCGGGGCGCTGGCAGGACCACGTGCTGTACCAGCGCACGGCCTGAGGCCACCGGTCCTCGCGGGGCCGCCCCGCCGGGCGGGAGCGGGACCGGGGACCGGGCGCGCCGGTCAGCCCGGCGGGGGCGGGGCGACCCGGCGCACCAGGTCCGCCCACCCGTCGCCGAGCCGGTGCGCGTCGAGGCCGCCCGGGCCCTGCCCGCCCACCCCGGCGAGGTGGGCGGACAGCGGCGCCTCCAGGCAGGCGAGCAGGTAGAACGCCAGGACGTCCAGGTCGCCGCCGGCGCCGGCGGCGCTGAGCAGGACGCGCAGGTGCATGCGGGCGAAGTCGGAGGCGGGGCTGGCGCCGGCGCGCAGGTCCGCCTCGGCGGCGCGCAGCAGGTCGCCGCGCTCGGCGAGGAAGCGCAGGCGGTGCCGGCCGAAGGCCTCCAGGCGCTGCAGCGGGCCGGCCCCGGGGCCCAGCGGGGGCGGGCCGGAGAGGACCTGCTCCTGGAAGGAGCGCTCGAACTCGTCGAGCAGCGCGGTGAACAGCCCCGAGCGGGAGCCGAAGCGGCGGAAGACGGTGCCCTTGCCGACGCCGGCGCGGGCGGCGAGGCAGTCCATGCTGAAGCCCGCCACGCCGGCCTCCTCGACGAGCCGCCGGGCGGCGCACAGCAGCGCCTCGCGGTTGCGCGAGGCGTCGGCGCGCACCGGGGAGGGTGCGCGGCCGAGGACCGGCAGCGGGCGTGTCACACGGCGAGGGTAGGCCCGCCCGCTGCGCCGCGCGGGGGGACGGGGGTGGCG
>NZ_JAAALM010000552.1 GCF_009906395.1 Kineococcus indalonis | reverse complement strand
CTCACCGACCCCTCGCCCCGCCGGCGCACCGCGCTGGTGACGGGCGCCAGCAGCGGCATCGGCGCGGCGACGGTGCGGGCGCTGGCGGCGGCGGGCTTCGCCACGGTGGCGGCGGCGCGGCGGGTGGAGCGCTGCGAGGAGCTGGCGCGCGAGGTGGGCGGCCGGGCGCTGGCGCTGGACGTCACCGACGACGCCTCGGTGGCGGCGCTGGCGCGGGCGCTGCCGGAGGTGGACGTCGTGGTGCACTCCGCGGGCGGCGCGTCCGGCACCGACCGGGTCGAGGACGGCGACGTCGAGGGCTGGAAGCGGATGTACGACACGAACGTCCTGGGCGTGCTGCGGGTGCACAAGGCGCTGCTGCCGGCGATGCGCCGCGGCGGGGACGGTCACGTGGTGGTGCTCGGCTCCATCGCCGGGTTCGAGACGTACCCGGGCGGGGGCGGGTACACCGCGGTCAAGCACGCGGTCAACGCGCTGTGCCGCACGGTGCGCCAGGAGATGGTGGGCGAGCCGGTGCGGGTGACGGAGGTCGCCCCGGGCATGGTGGAGACGGAGTTCTCCCTGGTGCGCCTGGGCGACGCGGCGGCGGCGGCGAAGGTCTACGAGGGCCTGACGCCGCTGAGCGCGCAGGACGTCGCGGAGGTGATCGCCTTCGCGGTCACCCGCCCCCCGCACGTGGACCTGGACCGGGTGGTCGTGCGCCCGGTGCAGCAGGCCGACGCCGCGCACGTGCACCGGCGCTCCTGAGCGCGCCCCCGGGCGCGCGCCGCGCCCAGCGCCCGGGGGCTCAGCGCACGAGGGCCAGCAGGGCGGCGTCCACGGGCCGGCCGAACAGCCAGCCCTGGGCGCGGTCGCAGCCCATGTCGCGCAGCATGCGGGCCTGCTCGCGGGTCTCGACGCCCTCTGCGGTCACGACCATGCCGTGGGCGTGGGCCAGGCTGATGAGCGCCTCGACGACGGCGGCGGCGCGCGGGGAGGTGCCCAGGGGCCGCACGAAGCTCATGTCGATCTTCAGGAAGCTCAGCGGGAAGCGGTCCAGGTAGGACAGCGAGGAGTAGCCGGTCCCGAAGTCGTCCAGGCCGACGCGGGCGCCGACGCTGCGCAGCTCGCCGAGGCTGGCGCGGGTGGAGCTGGACAGGTCGATGAGGGTGCGCTCGGTGACCTCGCACAGCAGGCTGGAGCCGGCGGCGCCGGTGCTCTCGACGCTGTGGGCCAGGCGGTGCGCGAAGGCGGGGTGCTCCAGGGTCTTGCCGGAGACGTTGAAGGAGACCTGCAGGCCGTTGCCCTGCAGGCGCCACTCGCGCAGCTGGCGCAGCACCTCGCCCAGCACCCAGGTGTCGACGTCGACGATGAGGCCGGTGTCCTCGGCGGTGTCGACGAACTCCTTGGGCTCCAGCAGGCCCTCGACGGGGTCGTGCAGGCGCACCAGGGCCTCGGCGGCCACGAGCCGCTCGTCGCGCAGGTCGACGATGGGCTGCCACACCACGCGCAGGCCGTCGGTGCGCAGCGCGCGGCGCACCTTGTGCTCGGCCTCGCGGCGGGCCCGGGCGTCGTCGCGCATGGCGGAGTCGTAGACGGCCACGCGGTCGCGTCCGGCGTCCTTGGCGCGGTACAGGGCCATGTCGGCGCTGCGGAACAGCTCGTCGCCGGTGCCCTCGTGGGCGACGGCGATGCCGGCGCTGGAGGTGCACACGAACGGCTCGGGCAGGCCGGGCAGCAGCACGGGGGCGCGCAGGCGCCGGATGAGGTTGTGGGCCATGACGGCGGCGGACTCGGGGCGGTCGACGCCGGGGACCATGAGGACGAACTCGTCGCCGCCGAGGCGGGCCAGGGTGGAGCCGGCGGGCGCGGCCTGCTGCAGGCGCACGGCGATCTGGCGCAGCAGGGCGTCGCCGATCTGGTGGCCGAGGGTGTCGTTGACGAGCTTGAAGCGGTCCAGGTCGAGCAGGACGAGGGCGACGGCGGAGGCGGGGCTGGCGGTGCGCAGCGCCTCGTCCAGGCGCACGTCGAGCACGGCGCGGTTGGCCAGGCCGGTGAGGGAGTCGCACTGGGCCAGGCGCACGAGCTCGCCGGTGGAGCGGTCCCCGGAGGCGAGGTCGAGCACGAGGCCCTGCACGACGCCGGCGCGGGAGGCGTCCAGGGGGACGCTGGTGCCGAGGAAGGTGCGCTCGGTGCCGTCGGCGCAGCGCACGCGGAAGGGGTAGGGCACGGAGGCGCCCAGGTGGGGGGCGTGCCGGGCGGCGTCCTCCACGCCGGTGAAGGGGCCGCGGTCGTCGGGGTGGACGCGCTCGCGCCAGGTGGCCAGGTCGGGGTCGGGCTCGGTGGCGTCCACGCCGAGCATGTCGCGCAGGCGGTCGTCGAGGGCGACGCGGCCGGTGGCGGGGTCCCAGGACCAGGAGCCGAGCCCGGCCAGGCGCACGGCGCCGGAGAGCAGCTGCTGGGCGCCGGCGAGGTCGGCGGCGGCGCGCTCGGCGTCGCGGGCGGCCTGCACGGCGCGCCAGGCGCCGCCGGCGGCGCCGGCGAGCAGGTCCAGGGGGGCGCTGCCGGGGGCCGGGGCGCCCCAGAC
>NZ_JAAALM010000551.1 GCF_009906395.1 Kineococcus indalonis | reverse complement strand
GGGTGGGACCGGCCGTGGTGGTGGGGGTGGTGCTCATGGTGTGGTGCCCTTCTCGCTGCTGCATCCGTCGCAGCCGGTCTGCTGAGTCTGTGGATCGGGTGGTGGCGCCGTGGGGCGCCGTGGACGAGACTGACACCCCTGCTCTCCATCGGGAAGTAGGCACTTTCAGGTGCGTTGCGCACCAGGATCACCCAGCGGAGGAGCACCTCATGGCCACCTCGACGCGGCGAGCGCGGACCACGGCGGGAACGACGGCGGGAACGACAGCGGGAACGACGGCGCAGTACGACGCCTTCCTGGCGGTGTGCCCGAGCCGGCAACTGCTGGAGCGGGTCTCGGACAAGTGGGTCACGCTCGCCTTGTGCGCCCTCGCCGGTGACGCGGCGGCGCAGCAGGACGGCGACCACGCCGGGCCACGGCCCCTGCGCTACTCCCAGCTGTCCCGGCTGCTGGTCGGGGTCAGTCAGAAGATGCTGACCCAGACGCTGCGGTCGCTGGAGGGCGACGGCCTGGTGACCCGCACCGTCACCCCCACGGTCCCGGTGACGGTGACCTACGAGCTCACCGACCTCGGGCTGTCCCTGCACCAGGTGGTCGGCCACCTGCGGGTGTGGGCCCAGGCGAACATGGACGCCGTCACCGCGCACCGGGCCAGCCACGGAGCAACCGGTAGCTGAGCAGCCCCATGCTCCGTGCGGGTACCACTGGTAGATACTCGCCGGTTCTCGATGCACTTTTGGTACATGCCGGAGACGAGGAGCCCGCGACAGCGCTTGATCGACGCCGCCACACGGCTGCTCGGCGAGCGTCCCGAGGTGGAGCCGACGACACGCAGCCTCTACGAGGCGGCGGGGGTGACCGCCCCGACGCTCTACCACCACTTCGGCGACAAGGACGGGCTGATCGAGGCCGTGCTCGACGAGGCGTTCGCGAGGTACCTGGAGCGCAAGCACGCGGTGCCCCGCTCGGAGGACCTGGTGGCGGACTTCGCCGCGGGCTGGGACATGCACGTCCGGTTCGGCCTGGACAACCCGCTGCTGTACCGGGTGATGTACGGGTCATCCCGCAGGGCGCGGGCTGCCGCGGTGGCGGAGGCGGAACTCCTGGCGGACATGCACCGCCTCGAGGAGCGCGGGGTGCTGCGCGTGCCGCCCGCACTGGGCGTGCAGGTGACCCTCGGTTTCGCGGTCGGCTGCGTGATGCACCTGCTGCGCACGGGAGGCGCCGTCGACGACCCCGTCTCACGGCTCCTGCGGAACTCCCTCATCGCCGCGCTGACCGGGCTGCCGCCGCGCGTCGACGGTGTCCCCGGTGCCGCGAGGCAGTTGCTGGCCGTCCTCGCCGACGGGACGGCCGCGCTGGGACCCGCCGAGACCGCGCTCCTGCGGCAGTGGCTCACCACCCTCGCGGGCTGATCGGCTCACCACCCTCGCGGGCTGACCGGCACGGGGCCGGGCCGTTCCGGCCCCTCGGCCCGACCGCATTCCCCACCAAGACCAACAGGAGCACGACAGATGACCGACACTCCACCCACGACCGACACCGCACCCACGACCGAGGACCGGATCACGACCACGCTGCAGGCGATCGCCGAAGGGTTCCGCACCTGGCCGCGATCCCCGATCCTCCACCGCCCCGACGAGGTGGGCCTGGACTACGAGGACGTGAGCTTCCCCTCGGAGGACGGGACTCCGCTCGAAGGGTGGTTCATCCCAGCCAGGGGCTCCGACAAGATCATCATCGCCAACCACCCGCGCTGGTTCAACCGCTCCGGCCTCCCCTCGCACCTCGAACCCTGGAAGTCGTTCGGTGGCGCCACCGGCAACGACATCGAAGTCGACTTCGTGCCCGACTACCAGATCCTCCACGACGCCGGCTACAACGTCCTCGCCTACGACCTGCGCAACTTCGGGCACAGCGGCCAGGCCAACGGCGGCATCTTCACCGTCGGGCGGTTCGAGTCCCGCGACGTCATCGGTTCCCTCGACTACGTGCGCAGCCGCGACGACACGAAGGACATGGCGATCGGGTTGTTCAGCCGCTGCGTCGGCGCGAACTCGACGATGTTCGCGATGACCCGGCGCCCGGACGCCTTCGACGGCGTGCGCTGCATGGTCGCCCCGCAGCCGCTCTCCAGCGGGGTGGCGCTCGAGCGCGCCCTGGAACGGCTCGGGATCCCCGGGCACCGCATCGACGACCTCGAGGAGCGGATCCGGCTCATCACGAGCTTCCGGCTGGAGGAGTTCTCGCCGGTGCCGTGGGCGAAGAACGTCACCGTCCCCACCCTGCTCTACCAGGTCCGCGACGACCTGTACACCCGGCCCGACGACGTGCAATCCGTCTACGACAACATCCCCACCGCGGAGAAGGAGCTGTTCTGGATCGAGGGCATCACGCGCCGCTGGGACGGCTACACCCACTTCCAACGCCACCCGGCCCGGGTGCTCGACTGGTTCGACCGCTACGTGCGCTGACCGGGCGGGCGCCTGACGGCCCAGGGCGACCCGGCTCGCGGCGTTCGCTGCCCGCCCGTTCGCCCGCCCGTTCGCCCGCCCGGTCCAGCTCCCACG
>NZ_JAAALM010000550.1 GCF_009906395.1 Kineococcus indalonis | reverse complement strand
GCCCCGGCGCCCTGGTGATGACCGCCCCCCGCCGGGGCAAGCCCCCGCGCCACTTCAGCGACCTGGAGCCCGCCGACCGCGCCGCGGCGCTGGCCGAGCTCGGGGAGAAGCCGTTCCGCGCGCGCCAGCTGGCCACGCAGTGGTTCGAGCGCCTGGAGGACGACCCGGCGCGCATGACGGACCTGCCGGCCGCCTCGCGCGGGCGCATCGCCGAGGCGCTGCTGCCCACGCTGCTGACGCCCGTGCGCACCCTGACCGCCGACGGCGGCACCACCGTCAAGACGCTGTGGCGCCTGCACGACGGCGCGCTCGTGGAGTCGGTGCTCATGCGCTACAAGAACCGCGACACGCTGTGCGTGTCCAGCCAGGCCGGCTGCGGCATGAACTGCCCGTTCTGCGCCACCGGGCAGGCGGGCCTGACCCGCAACCTGTCCACCGCCGAGATCGTCGAGCAGGTCCTGGCCGCCTCGCGCGCCCTGGCCCGCGGCGAGGTCGCCGGCGGACCCGGGCGCGTCTCCAACGTCGTCTTCATGGGCATGGGCGAGGCGCTGGCCAACTACCGCTCGGCCGTGGCCGCCGTGCGCCGCCTCACCGCCCCGGCCCCCGACGGCGTGGGCATCTCCGCGCGCGGCCTGACGATGTCCACCGTCGGGCTGGTGCCGGCCATCGACAAGTTCGCCGCCGAGGGCGTCCCGGCCACGCTCGCGCTGAGCCTGCACGCCCCCGACGACGAGCTGCGCGACGAGCTGGTGCCGATCAACCGGCGCTGGAAGGTCGGCGAGGCCCTGGACGCCGCCCGGCGCTACTTCGAGGCCACCGGCCGGCGCGTGAGCATCGAGTACGCCCTCATCCGCGACGTCAACGACCAGGCCTGGCGCGCGGACCGCCTGGGCAAGCTGCTCAACGCGCGCGGGCGCGGCTGGGTGCACGTCAACCCCATCCCGCTGAACCCCACGCCCGGCTCGAAGTGGACGGCCAGCGACCCGGCGGTGGAGAAGGCGTTCGTCGCGGCGCTGGAGGCCCGCGGCGTGCCCACCACGGTGCGCGACACCCGCGGCAGCGACATCGACGGCGCCTGCGGCCAGCTGGCCGCCGTGGCGCCCGAGCAGCCCCGCGCGTGAGCGCACCGCTGCCGGGGGCGTGGCGGTGACCCAGGAGCAGGAGCAGGAGCTGGGCGGTCTCGGCGCCGCCGAGGAGGCCCTGCGCCAGCGCCCGCACCGCACCGGCCGGCTGCGCCGCGGCTACCGCACCGCCGACGTCGACGCCTTCCTCGAGCACGCCGAGCGCTCCGTCCCCGCCCGCCGGCTCACCGCCGCGCAGGTGCGGGCGGTGGGCTTCGGCTCCCAGTTCGGCGGCTACGACGTGGAGGCCACCGACGCGGTCCTCGCCCGCCTGGAGGACCGCCTGGCCCGCGCCGAGCGGGTGCGCGCGCTGGCCGGCGGCGCCCAGCGGCAGTGGGCCGAGCGGCACGCGGCGCTGAGCGCGGCGGTGCTCGGCCGCCTCGACGAGCCGGACGGCGAGCGCTTCCCGCGGGCCCGCGGCCTGCGCCGCGGCTACCGCCCCGGCGACGTGGACGCGCTGTGCGCCCTGCTGTCCGAGCACTTCGCCGGCCAGGGGCGCCTGGAGGCCGCGGACGTGCGCGCGGCGCTGTTCCGCCCGCGCCGCGGCCGGCGCGGGTACCGCGAGTCGCCCGTGGACGGCTTCCTGGACCGCGTCGTGGAGCTGATGACCTCGCACGGGTCCTGAGGGCGCTCAGCCCCAGGGCGGCACCGACCCCAGCACCCGGTCCACGTCGACGACGACCACGACGCGCAGGGGGTTGGGGCGGGGGGTGCGGTAGCGCTGCGCGTAGCGCTCCTCGGCGTCGGCGACGTCCTCGGCGGCGGTGAGCAGGCGCGCGGGG
Source organism: Kineococcus indalonis (assembly GCF_009906395.1). Taxonomy (GTDB): domain Bacteria; phylum Actinomycetota; class Actinomycetes; order Actinomycetales; family Kineococcaceae; genus Kineococcus; species Kineococcus indalonis. The sequence continues at coordinate 669 of NZ_JAAALM010000550.1, read as the reverse complement.
CCCTCCAGCGCCAGCCAGCGCCGGCCGTCCACCTGGGCGACCACGGCGCGCGAGCCCGCACGCACGTTGCGGGCCTTGAGCGAGGTGCCCGAGGTGATGACCCGCACGGCGGCGGTGCCCGGCTCGAAGGTGAAGCCGACAGGCACCACGTGCGGGGAGCCGTCCGGGCGCAGCGTCGTCAGGGTCGCCAGGTGCCGCTCGCGCAGGAACTCCAGCGCGGCGGGCGGCAGGTCGTGCACGTCGAGGGCCACGGGCGGCAACCTACGGCCCGGCCGCGCCCGCCGGCCCGCCGGCCGGGGCGTCCAGCGCCAGCCACAGCTCGGCCCGGTCCTGCGGCGCCTCCAGGGAGCGGCCCAGCACCTGCTCCAGCCGCGCCAGGCGGTGGCGCAGGGTGTTGCGGTGCACGCCCAGCGCGGCCGCGGCCGCCCGGCGCTGGCCGTGGTGGGCCAGGAAGGCGTGCCCGGCGGCGCGCAGGTCGGCGGCCTCGGCGGGCGCCAGCCGCTGCAGGGGGTGCAGCACCTCCGCGGCCCACGCCCGCAGCCCGTCCTCGCCCCAGCGCTGCGCCAGCGCCGTCGCGCCGGGCTCGTCGGCGCGCACCACCGGGCGCGCGGCGCTGGTGCGCGCCGCGGCCGCCCGCGCGGAGGCCTCGCCCAGGGCGGCCTCCGCGGG
>NZ_JAAALM010000054.1 GCF_009906395.1 Kineococcus indalonis | reverse complement strand
GGGTCACCGGTGCCGTGAGCGCGCTGGTCGCGCTCACGGCACCGGTGACCCGGAGGCAGCGGTGAGCGGGTCAGCGCCGTGGGCGCGACCAGCGCGCTCCCGCCGAGAAGCGGGTGCGGTGCCGCGCGCGCGGCGAGCAGGATGCCCGGGTGCCGCCCACCCCGCCGAGGTCACCAGAGCGCCTGCCGAGCGCCCTGGCACCGTCCCGCTCAGCGGCCGGCCCGGCGACCACGGGCGCGCGGCTGCCGGCCGCACCGGTACCCGCCCCCGCTCCCGCAGCAGGACGCCCCCTCACCGCGGCGGCACCACGATGAGGCAGCAGCAGGTCCACTGCCGGCCGGAGCGGCCCGGTGACCACCCGGCGGTGCGAGAGCTGCACCTGCAGGCCTTCGGCGACCACGGGCCGCTCGTGGCCGACCTGGTCGACGAGCTGCGCACCCGGGTGGACGCCGAGCAGGGCACCTCCCTGGTCGCGCAGACGGCCAGGGGTGTGGTCGGTCACGTCGTGTTCACGGACGCGCTCCTCGACGCGCCGCGCCGACTGGTCACCGTGCGCGTGCTCAGCCCGCTGGCCGTGCTGCCGGCGGTGCAGCGCCAGGGCATCGGGCGGGCCCTGGTGGCAGCCGGCCTGCAGCACGAGAGCGTTCGAGCTGCCCCCGTCGTCTTCCTCGAGGGCGACCCCGGTTACTACTCGCGCCTGGGTTTCGAGCCGGGCGGTCCGCACGGCTTCCGCAAGCCCTCCCTGAGGATCCCCGACGCCGCTTTCCATGCCTTCCTGCTCCCTTCGCACGAGGCGTGGATGACGGGCACGCTCGTCCACCCCGACGTCTTCTGGCGGCACGACGCCGTCGGTCTGCGCGATCCGGGCACCTGACACCCACCCCGCCCACCGGGCGCGGGCGGTCGGCGACGTCCTGACGTGCGGGTCCCGGTGCGTTGCCCTCCGGTTCGACCACCGCGAGAGTGGAGCCGGTGAGAGGTCGTCGCCGGGCACCAGCAGCCGCACCGCCCGGTGGACGTCCGGACGAGCACCTGGAAGGGGAGCCCCGTGCACTTCGCGCTCATCTACTCCTACGACCCGAGCACCAGCGGCCCGGCCGAGGCCGAGGTCGAGCAGTGGCTCGCGCTCGACGCCGAGCTGTCCGCGGCCGGGGTGACCGTCCACGAGTCCGGCTTCCACCCCGTCGGCGAGGCCAGGGACGTCGCGGTCCGCGGCGGGCAGGTCTCGATCACCGACGCCCCCCGGGGGGGCAGCACCGTCGCCGGGCTCTACGTCGTCGACGTCCCCGGCCTGGACGAGGCCCTGAGGCTCGCGGCCAAGATCCCCACCGCTGCTTACGGCACGGTCCAGGTGCGTCAGGTCGTGCAGTTCGAGGGTTGACCACCCGGGCGCGCGAGGGCGCGGGGGGGGTGGAGCGCCGCGGCACGCACCCCGGCCAGCGCGGGCGTGCGGGCGTGCGGGCGTGCGGGCGTGCGGGCGTGCGCGACAGTCGTCCCCGTGAGCGTGACCGCGTGCCGTGACCACTCCCCCGCGGAGTGGATCGCCAGCTCCGACCGCCCGTGGCACCGCCTGGTCAGCCCCGGACCCGGCGGCTACGCCGCGTACGCCCGCCTGCGCTCCACCCCCGACCCCACCGGCCCCGGCCAGGCCGAGGCCGACGTCGACAGCGAGGACACCGCCGCCCTCGAGACCGCGCGCCTGCGCACCGCCGCCGCGGCCCTGGCCGCCCGCACCAGGACACCCCGGCGGTGCCGCTCCGCCGTCTGGGACGGCTGGGGCTGCCTGCCCACCGCCCGCGGCGTGGAACGCCGCCCTGCGCTCCACCGACCACCCCGCGAGCTCGAGCCGCCCGGACCCGGCGCTCGTCTGGCCCGCAGACCGGGCGTGGTGCCCCACCCGGGACGTCGACCCGACTGCGCCGCCATCGCCGCCAGCACCGCAGCGGTCGAGGACCTCCTGCGCACCCCCGACCTCGACGTCGTCCGCGCTGACCCCGACCAGGACCCGCCCCACCACCTCTGAGCCAGCGAGGGCCGGCCACGGCCGGCGTCGAGGAACCGCCCTCCGTGGGGCGCCAGGGTCTGCTCGATCGAACGCAGGTACCGCTCGATGTGGGGCCCGGGACGCACCTCCAGCAGGTGGGCCGGGGCGCAGGAGCCGCACGGCTGCGCGGCGGCGGCGGGTGCTGCCGCACCGCGGCGGTGGTGGCCTCGATCCGCTCGGTGCCCTCGACGTCCACCAGCGGGTCGACGTGCGTGGCCCGCTCCGTGAAGAGCTCCCGCACCGCCCGCCGCCGGGCGCTCGCCCGGTCTCGTCCCACACGGCCAGGCAGCGCTCAGCCACCCGGGCGGCCGCGGGCGCACCGCTCGCGCCGCTGGTGCCGCTGGGGGTGGGTGCACGGGCCGCGCGGGCGCGATGACCTCCCGGGCGACGGCGCGACGCCACCGGTGCTGGCTGCCGTCGCCCGCACGAGCGCCGCCCGGGACAGCGGCCGGCCACCGGTCGGGGCGCTGGTGCGCGCCCGGCGCCGGCTGCTGAGCCAGCTGGACCTCTCGTGCGCGTGCGGGGTCTCCACCCGGCACCTCAGCTCCGTGGAGCCCGGACGGTCCCGCCCCAGCCGCCAACCGCTGCATCGGGCTGCTCACCGCCGGGGCCGCCGCGCACCTGCTGCAGCCGCCGGTGAACGTCCTGCGCCTGAGCCTGCGCCCCGACGGGCTCGCACCGCGCACCACCGACCTGGCGCAGTGGCGCTCGCACCTGCTGCACCGCCTGGCGCGCGACGCCGCGGCCGGCGCCGATCCGGACCCGGCCCGGTTGCACGAGGAGCTGGCCGCCCTGCCCGCGGGCACGGACCCCGCCGTCGCGCCCGAAGCCGCCGCCGTGCCGCTGCGCCTGGACCACCCCCAGGGGGAGCTGGTGTCCTCGAGCACGGTGACCACCTTCGGCGCCGCGGTGGACCTGACCGCTCCGGCACCGCTGCCGCGGGCGGCGGCGCCGCACCCCCCGGGCCGGGCGGCGACCGCGTCCCCCGTGGCGCGAGGCGGCCGAGGACCTAAGCTGGCTGCGCCGGTGAGCGCGAGCCGGTCGGTACGGGAGGAGTGCTCGTGAGCCTGCTCGACTCGATCCGGTCCCCACGCGACCTCAAGCGGCTGCCACCCGACCAGGTGCTGGAGCTGGCCGCCGAGATCCGCTCCTTCCTCGTCGCCGAGGTCGCCAAGACGGGCGGGCACCTGGGACCGAACCTCGGCGTGGTCGAACTCACCCTCGCCATGCACCGCGTCTTCGACTCGCCCAAGGACCCGTTCGTCTTCGACACCGGGCACCAGTCCTACGTGCACAAGCTCATCACCGGCCGCCAGGACTTCTCGCACCTGCGCGAGCGCGGCGGCATCGCGGGGTACCCCCGACGCAGCGAGTCCGAGCACGACATCGTGGAGTCCTCCCACGCCTCCTCCTCGCTGTCGTGGGCCGACGGCATCTCCCGCGCCTTCCGCCTCAACGGGCAGTCCCACCGCACGGTCGTGGCCGTCGTCGGTGACGGCGCGCTGACCGGGGGGATGACGTGGGAGGCCCTGAACAACATCTCGCACGACAACGACCGCCGGCTGATCATCGTCGTCAACGACAACGGGCGCTCCTACGAGGCGACGATCGGCGGGATGGCGCGCTTCCTCAACTCGGTGCGCACGCGCCGCGAGTACCGCAGGCTGCACGAGACGAGCAGGGCCGCCGCCGACCGGTTCGGTTCCCCGGCCCGGGCGGTCTACCGGGGGCTGCGCGGCGGCATGCACGGGTTCCTGTCGCGCTTCACCGACAACGAGGCCCTGTACTCCAACCTGGACATCAAGTACGTCGGCCCCGTCGACGGGCACGACCAGCAGGCGCTGGAGAAGGCGCTGACGCAGGCCAGGGACTACGGGACCCCGGTCATCGTCCACGCCATCACCGAGAAGGGGCACGGTTTCGAGCCGGCCCTGCGCGACCAGGCCGACCAGTTCCACGCGGTGGGGCGCATCGACCCCACGACCGGGGAGCCCCTCGACGCGGCCTCGCAGCAGTCGTGGACCTCGGTCTTCGCCGACGAGCTCGCCCGCCTCGGTGACGAGGACCCCCGCATCGTCGCCATCACCGCCGCGATGCTGCGCCCCACCGGGCTGCACCGCTTCCAGCAGCGGCACCCCGAGCGGGTGTTCGACGTCGGCATCGCCGAGCAGCACGCGGTGACCAGCGCCGCCGGCCTGGCCTACGGCGGGCTGCACCCGGTCGTGGCGCTGTACGCCACGTTCGTCAACCGCGCCTTCGACCAGGTGCTGATGGACGTCGCCCTGCACCGGGCGGGCGTCACCTTCGTCCTGGACCGCGCCGGCGTCACCGGCCCGGACGGCCCGAGCCACCACGGCATGTGGGACCTGGCGCTGCTGCAGGTGGTGCCCGGCATCCGCATCGCGGCGCCCCGCGACGCGGCGACCCTGCGCGAGGAGCTGGCCGAGGCGGTCGCCGTCGACGACGCCCCCACCGTCCTGCGCTGGCCGCGGGGCGCCGTCGAGCCGGGCGTGCCGGCCGTGGTGCGGCTGCCCGACGGCGTGGACGTGCTGCGCCAGGCGGCCGCGGGCTCGCAGGACGTGCTCATCGTCGCCGTCGGCGCGATGGCCGGGGTCGCCCTGGAGGCCGCCGGGCTGCTGGAGTCCCAGGGCATCGGCGCCAGCGTCGTCGACCCGCGCTGGGTCGTGCCCATCGCCTCCTCGGTGGTGGACCTCTCGCGCGAGCACCGCCTGGTCGTCACGATCGAGGACGGGGTGCGCGTGGGGGGCATCGGCACGCGGCTCCGCCAGGACCTGCGCGCGGCCGACGTCGACACGGCCGTCACCGAGCTGGGGCTGCCCGACCAGTTCCTCGAGCACGCCTCGCGCAGCCAGATCCTCGCCGACGCCGGTCTGACCGCGCGGGCGATCGCCCACGACGTCATCGACCAGGTCATCGGCACCCGGCTGCCCCAGGCCCGCCCCGTCGAGGAGCGCTCCACCGTCTGGGACGAGCTGGAACGCTGAGCCCGGCGGGGGCCGCGCCCGTCGCCGTGTCCACCACCTCACCCGCCCGCGGCGTCGGCTCCCGGTCCGGCACCCGGTCCGGCGCCGCGTCCGTGCGCGGCCAGGCCGGTGCGCGGGGGCCGCCGCCCGTGCGCGGGGGACTCCGCGACCCACGAGGCCAGCACCATCAGCCGCTCGTGCGAGGCGCTGCCCGACTCGGCGCTGTAGACGAACAGCGTCTGGTCGGCGTCCCCCGGCAGGGACAGGGCCTCGAAGTCCAGGGCGAGCTCGCCGACCAGGTGGTGGTGGAAGCGCTTCCTGCCGTGCGTGCGCTGGTGCACGTTGCGCTCGGTCCACCACCGGGTGAACTCCTCGCTGTTCAGCGTCAACTCCCCCACCAGCTGCTCCAGCAGGGCGTCCGCGGGGTGGCGGCCGGCGTCCAGGCGCAGGGTTCCCACCGCCTGGGCGCTGACGGTGCGCCAGTCCGGGAAGACCTCGCGGGCCGCGGGGTCCAGCAGCAGCCACCGCACGTAGTTCCGACGGCGGGCCGGCAGGGCGTCGAAGTCGGTCATCAGCTCGGCGGCCAGCCGGTTGCTCGCCAGCACGTCGGTGCGCCGGCCCAGCACCAGCGCCGGGTGCTCGGTGAGGGAACCCAGCAGCTGGTGCACGGCCGGGCGCACGCGCTGCACGCTCGGCTTCTCGGCGCCGCGCCGGGGCGGCCTGGCCAGGTCCCGCAGGTGGGCGGCCGCTGCGGCGTCGAGGTCCATCGCCGCGACGAGCGCCTCCACCACGCTCTCCGAGGGGCTGGTGTGCCGGCCCTGCTCCAGGCGGGTGTAGTAGTCCACGCTCAGCCCGGCCAGCTGCGCCACCTCCTCCCGCCGGAGACCGCGCACCCGCCGACCGGGGCCGGGGGTCAGTCCCACCGACTCCGGTTCGGTGCCGGCCCGGCAGGCGCGCAGGAAGGCTCCCAGGTCGTGACCGGCGCTCATGCGCCCATGCTGGCACCCGCGCTGGCGCTGCGGCAGGCGCGAAGGGGGTGCACCGTACCCAGGCAGGCGCTGCCCAGGCAGGCGCTGCCCAGGCAGGCGCTGCCCCGGCGGCCGCTCCCCCGGTACCGCTGGGCACTCCGTGGCCCTTCGCGGGCGCCGGCGGGCGGACACGCTGGAAGCGCGTCCGGCAGGCGCCGGGCGTTCCCGTCCCCCGCTGCTGAAGGAGTGGTCCTCGTGCCCTACCCCCTCGACCGTCCCGCCACCTGGCTGGTGACCGGTGCCTCCCGCGGCCTGGGCCTGGCCCTGGTGCAGGCGCTGCTGGCCTCGGGCGCACAGGTCGTCGCCACCACCCGCTCGCCCTCGCGGCTGCGGGCCTCCCTCACCGGTGTCGACACCTCCCACCTGCTGGCCCTGGAGGTCGACGTGGTCGACCCGGCGGCGGTGGAGGAGGCCGTGCGGCGGGCGACGCAGCGCTTCGGCTCGCTCGACGTCGTGGTCAACAACGCCGGCTACGGGTTCCTGGGCGCCGTGGAGGAGACCACCGACGCGCAGGTCACCGCCATGCTCGACGTGCAGGTGAAGGGCACCTGGAACGTCGTGCGCGCCGCCCTGCCCGTGCTGCGCCGGGCGGGCTCGGGGCACCTGGTCACGATCTCCTCCGTGCTGGGGGTGACGTCCTTCCCCGGGTGGGGTCTGTACTGCGCCGCGAAGTTCGCCGTCGAGGGGCTGACGGAGTCGCTGGCGGCGGAGGTGTCCGGGTTCGGCATCTCGGTCACCATCGTCGAACCCGGCTACTTCAACACCTCCTTCCTCACCGCGGACTCCCTGTCGGTGACCGACACCGCCGTCGAGGGGTACGAGCCGATCCGGGAGATGATCAGCCAGCACCAGCGGATGCCGGGCACCCAGCCGGGCGACCCCGACCGCGCCGCGCAGGCGCTGATCGCGCTGGCGCGGGCGAACGGCGCCGGCCGGCTGCGCCAGGCCCTGGGTTCGGACTCCCTGCGGATCGCGCGCTCCGCGCTCACCGCGAGGCTGGCCGAGCTGGAGGAGGGCGCCGATCTAGCGCGCTCCACCGACTACGCGCACAGCTGAGCTGCCCACCGGGGAGTCGAGCAGCGCGGTGGAGGACACCGTCAGGACGTCCTCCACCGCGCGGCCTCAGCCCCGGTAGCTCGCGCAGGCCTCCAGCCCCAGCTCGTCGAAGGCCGCGAGCAGTTCCTCCTCGCGCACGACCGTGCGGGCACGCACCGCACCGGCCAGCGCGGAGTCGTCCGGGACGCCGGCGGACCACACCTGCAGCTCGCGCTCGATGGAGAGGGCCTGAGCCGCCAGCGCGCCGACGACCCGGTCGACCGCGGGCCGGGCGTCGGGGTGGACCTCGCGCACGCGCAGCTCCAGGGCCAGGGTCCTCAAGGAGACCGTGTACCCGAGCCAGAAGGGCCACTGACCGGTCGGGCCCACCCACCCCTCCGGTGCCACCGCGTACGGCTGCAGCAGCTGCTGGCAGCGGGGCCCGAAGACCTCGGCGACCTCGGTGCGGCTCAGGGGCCGAGCCTGGGCCGCGAGCGGGGGTCCGACCCGGTGCGGGGAGGCGATCGAACCCGCCACGGCAGCGCCGGTCAGCACCGCGGCGGTGGCTCCCCACCCCCACCGCCTCCTGCGGCGGCGCGGGCCGGGCCGGGTCCGGCCGGGCGGCGTGGGCCTCCCACCGGTGATCGCGCCCAGCGCGCACAGCGCACCGAGCGCGAGGAGCACCAGGAGCACGACACGCACGTCCGCCACCCGACCTCGTCCTGGCCCGTCGCACCGACGATGACGCACCGGGCCGGGGTGGACCGGTCCGGGAGGAGCGCGCCCGCTGCGTCGAACCGACCCCAGCGGGAACTGCTCAGGCTACTCCCGCAGGGGCGCACCGCCCCGGGGGTGAAGGGCGGTGCACGCCCCGCGGCGCCCGTGACGGGGGCTCGCCGGTGCGTTCACCCCAGGTGCCGCAGGCGGGGCCAGTCCCGGTGCCAGTCGCCGCCGGCGGTGCAGACCGACACCGGCTGCCCCGCCTCGTCGTTGGCCAGCCCCGCGTCGTTGCCCAGGCGCGCCAGCAGGCGGCAACCGGTGAACACGTCCGGGCGCTGGAGACCCACCAGCAGCACCGTCGTGGCGGACGCCGGTGGCGGGCCCCAGTCGGCGAACGCGTTGTGCCCGGAGTGCACCGGCGGCAGGTCCGCCCCCCGTCGCCGCGCGCGGGCCAGGGCCCCGGCCTCGCCGTGGTTGGCGGTGACGACCACGGCCGTCCCCGGCAGGTCCACCGCGGCGGAGAGCACCGCGTCCACGAGTTCGGGCCAGCCCACCTGCTCACCGAGGTCGTGGTTCACCTCCAGCAGCGGCCCGGCCCGGTGGGCGGGAAGCCACGGCAGGGTGGCCAGCGCGCCGCCGACCAGGTTGAGCACCACCGCCCCCGCCAGGACCCCGCGGCGCAGGCGGCGCGAGGACCAGCGCACCAGCGGTGCCGCCGCGGCCGCGAGCACGGCCGGGGCCAGGCCCATCGTGCAGTACGGCTTGCCGCCCGTGGCGATCGTCTGCACCAGCAGCAGCGCGTAGGCCACCGCCAGCCAGCGCTGCGGGGAGCGCCACAGGGCGAGCAGGCCCACGACGAACACCGGCAGCAGGAGCGGGCCGAGCATCAGCGCCTGCCCCGTGAGCACCTCCCAGCGCTGCACGGAGGTGCCCGAGGAACCCGCGGCGATCGCCCGGGCCATGCGCGCCTGCGGCCACCCGTGCGTCGCCTGCCACACCACGAGCGGCAGCGCCAGCGCCGCGGCGGTGGCGGCGGCGACCCGGGGCCCGGGGGTGCGCAGCGCCGCCCTGGGCCCGCACAGCAGCAGCGCCGCGGCGCAGCAGGCCAGCACCACCGCCGCGAGCAGCTTCACGTGCAGGGCGAGCCCGGCCACGAGACCGAGCAGCAGCCACGGTCCCGTGCCGCCCAGGCGCAGCGCCCGCAGCAGCAGCAGGACCAGCACCGACGTCGCCAGGAGGTCGAACGCCGTGGTGGAGAACAGGTGGCCCGTCGCGAGGAGCACCGCCGCCGTCGCGGTCGCCGCGGCGGCCAGGAACGCGTGCACCGGGCGGGGGCCGCCCAGTTCCCGGGCGGTGCGGGCCGCGACCAGGACGAGGAGGGCCGCGGCCAGGGCCGGCAGCAGGCGCAGCCCCACAGGGAGCCGCCGGCCACGGCACCGGCTGCACGGGCCAGCAGCGGGACGAGCGCGGGCTGGTCCGGGTAGCTCCACGCCGGGTGCCGGCCCGCCTCCAGGAAGTACAGCTCGTCGCGGTGGTGGCCGTAGCGGCCCCCCACCGCCGCCAGCAGCAGGAGCACCACCCCGGCGGGCAGCGCGGGGGCCCAGCGCGACGTCGCCACGCGCGCACACTAGCGATCGGGGGCGCAGCACCGGCCACGGATCGGGCGCTGCCGGGCGCTGCCGGGCGCTGCCGGGCGCTCAGGTCCGCGCGGTGCCGCAGTCCGCGGAGGTGGGCGGGGCGAGCGGTTCGCCGACCAGCGGCGGCAGCTCGCCGAGCGGCGGGCAGACGGCGTCGAGGACCAGCAGGCCGTAGCGGCGCCAGGCGTCGGGCGCCTCCGCGCGCGAGCGGTCGGCGATGGAGCCGATCATGGAGGTGACGACCTGGACGTCGTCGGCGGCGAAACCCTGCCGCAGGGCTCCTTCGGCGCGGGCGCGCTCGACCACGCCGGTGACGACCTCGCGCAGGCGCTCGCGCAGGTCCAGGGCCTCGGCGGTCTGGGGGGCGGCGCGCAGGACGGCCGTGGACAGCGAGCGGTCGCCGGCCCGCAGCGCCATCGCCCCCAGCACGTACTCGCGCAGCGCCTCTCGGCCGGTCGGCAGCGCGGCGGCGCGCTCGGCCAGGGCGAGCAGCGTCTCGTACTTGTCGGTGACCAGACCGCCGAGGAGCGCGTCCTTGTCGGGGAAGCGCCGGTAGACCGTGCCGACGCCGACGCCGGCCGCCTGGGCCACGTCGTGCAGCGTGACGTCGAGGCCGCGCTCGGCGAACAGCCGGCGGGCGGCGTCGACGACGAGGGCGCGGTTGCGGGCGGCGTCGGCGCGCAGGGGGCGCACGGCGGTCGAGCTCACCCGCTCATCGTACCCGCGGCAGCGGGAACAAGCGGACGCATCGTGTCCGGTTGCGTGTACGCTGACGTAAGCGGACTCGCGATGTCCGCTTCATGCCGGCCGGACCGCTCGCCGGCACCACCGAACACTGGAGGGCTCCATGAGCTCCGAGACCCCTGCCCGGACGGCGCCGCCGGCGCACGCGGTGAAGCGCTCGGCGCACCACCCCGCGCACGCCGCCGTCCGCGACCACCGCTGGCTGGTGCTGGCCGTCATCGGCACCGCCCAGCTCGCGGTCGTCCTGGACGCCACCATCGTCAACATCGCCCTGCCCTCGGCCCAGCGCGACCTCGGCTTCGCCGACGGCCAGCGCCAGTGGGTCGTCACGGCGTACTCGCTCGCGTTCGGCTCGCTGCTGCTGCTCGGCGGCCGCCTCGGCGACCTGTTCGGCCGCAGGAGCACCTTCCTCACCGGGCTCGCCGGTTTCGCCGGGGCCTCCGTGGTCGGCGGTCTCGCCCAGGACTTCGGCCAGCTCGTCGCCGCCCGCGCCCTGCAGGGCGTGTTCGGGGCGCTGCTCGCCCCCTCGGCCCTGGCCCTGCTCACCACCACCTTCACCGACCCGAAGGAGCGCGCCCGCGCCTTCGGCGTCTTCGGGGCCATCGCCGGCTCCGGGGCCGCGACCGGCGTCCTGCTCGGCGGCGTGCTCACCGAGTACGCGACGTGGCGCTGGTGCCTGTACGTGAACGTCGTGTTCGCCGTCATCGGCGTCGCCGGTGCGCTGGCGTTCATGCCGAGGTCCGAGCGCGGGCCGCGCCCCCGCCTGGACCTGGCCGGCACGGTGACGATCACCCTCGGCCTCGTCGGCATCGTCTACGGCTTCTCCTCGGCCGAGACCGCGGGCTGGTCGGACGCGGTGACCCTGGCCTGCCTCGCCGCGGGCGCCGTCCTCGTCGCGCTGTTCGTCCTCGTGGAGTCCCGCGCGGCGCACCCGCTGCTGCCGCTGCGGATCGTGCGCGACCGCGACCGCGGAGGCGCCCTCGTGGCGATCGGCCTCGTCGGCGTCGCGATGTTCGGCATCTTCCTGTTCCTGACGTACTACCTGAACCAGACGCTGGGGTTCTCCTCGCTGGAGACGGGCTTGTCCTTTCTGCCCATGCCGTTCTCGATCATGGCGGCGGCGACGCAGCTCACCCCCCGGCTGCTGCCGCGCGTGGGACCGAAGGCCCTCATCCGCGCCGGCGCCCTGCTCGCCGCCGCCGGCGTCCTGCTGCTCCTGCGCACCGACGCCCACAGCACGTGGGGCGGGACGGTCCTGCCCGCCCTCGTGGTGACCGGGCTCGGCATGGGCCTGATCGTCTCCTCGGCCATGAACACGGCCACCAGCGGCGTGGCCCGCGAGGACGCCGGCGCCGCCAGCGCCAGCGTCAACACGTTCCAGCAGATCGGCGGGTCCATCGGGACGGCGCTGCTCTCCACCGTGTTCGCCAGCGCCGTGTCGCGCCAGGGCGGGGACCCCGCCGACGCCGTCCTGCACGGCTACCACGTGGCCTTCACCGGCGGGGCCGTCGCGCTCGTCCTCGTCGCGCTCGTCTCCGGCGGCCTGGTGAACCGGCACGCGGTGCGCCAGGAGCGCCTCGCCGGGACCCCCTCGATCCCGGCCCCCAGCACGGCGCGCTGAGGCCGGCCGCGGCCGCGTCGCGCTGGCCCTGGTCCGGTGGGCCCGCTCGGGCGCGAGCGGGCCGTCTCCGCGACGGCGCGGGCGACCGAGCGATCGCTCGCCGACGTGCCGGGGTGAGCCGGTGCGCGGTGGCCCGCGCCCGGGCACCGGTGAGTTCCGCGGCGGCGGCGGGTCCGAGGGGGGTCGGCCCGGACCCGCCGGGCGGCGCAGGTCACCCCGGTCCGTCCCCAGGAGGTCCCCGTGGCACCCCGCCTCAGCCCCTACGTCTCCCTGCCCGGCACCGCCCGCGAGGCGCTGGCGTTCTACCGCTCGGTGCTCGGCGGGGAGGTGACCCTCTCCACGTTCGGCGAGCTCGGCGCCGGGGGCGCCGAGGGCGTGGACCCCGACGGCGTCATGCACGGCCAGCTCGACACCCCGTCCGGCTTCACGCTGATGGTCTCCGACGCCATGGCCGGGGCGGCCCCGACCACCGGCAGCAACCTCGCGCTGTGCCTCTTCGGCGACGACCTCGAGCAGCTGCGCGGGTTCTTCACCGGCCTCGCCGAGGGCGGGCGGGTCACGACCCCGCTGCAGGCGCAGGTGTGGGGCGACCAGTACGGCGCCCTCACCGACAGGTTCGGGGTCGAGTGGATGGTCGACGTCTCCGCCCCCGCCTGAGCGGGGTCGGTGCCGGCCGGCGGGACCGCTGCACCGCCGGCCGGTGAGGGGGCGGGGCCCCCTCACCGCAGCGAGCGCTGGCCGCACACGTCGTACTCGCACACCGAGGCCGACAGGACCGCGGCGGCCTGCTCGCCGCCGGGCCCGTCGCCGCGGAAGGCCTGCACCGCCTCCTGCGACACCCACCGCTCCAGGACGTCGATCCGGCCGTCCTCCAGCAGGTCAGCGGTGATGGTGAAGTCCAGGCAGCCCTCAGCGGCACGGGCCCGGCGCACGACCTCGGCGCAACCGGCCAGGTAGGCCTCGCGCGCTCGGGGGTCCACGAGCAGGTGCCCGACGACGATGACCACGGAGTCCTCCTCAGCGGGTGGGTGAGCGGGGTGAGCGGGTG
>NZ_JAAALM010000549.1 GCF_009906395.1 Kineococcus indalonis | reverse complement strand
GGCCTGCGCGCCGCCGCGGCCGCCGGCGCGCGCGTGCGCGCCTTCGACGGCGACGGCCCCGCCGCCTGCCGCGCCGCGGACCTCCTCCTCGACGGCGTCGCCGGCACCGGCGGGCGCGGCGGGCTGCGCGCCCCGCTGGACCGGCTGCCCGCCGCCCTGGCCGGCGCCGGGCAGGGCGGCCCCGTCGTCGTCGCCGTCGACGTGCCCAGCGGCCTGGACGCCGACCGCGGCGCCGTGGAGGGCGGCGTGCTCGCCGCCGACGTCACCGTCGCCTTCGGCACCGCCAAGCCCGCGCACCTGCTGGCCCCGGCCGCCGCCCGCTGCGGGCGCCTGGTCGTCGCCGACATCGGCGTGCGCGACGAGCTGCCCGCCCCGGCGGTGCGCCGCGTGGAGCCCGCCGACGTCGCCCGCCGCTGGCGCCGCCCCGGCCCCGGCGACGACAAGTACTCCCGCGGCGTCGTCGGCGTCGTCGCCGGCGGCCCCGACTACACCGGCGCCGCGCTGCTGGCCGTGGACGCCGCCGTGCGCGCCGGCGCCGGCATGGTGCGCTACCTGGGCCCCGAGCACCCCACCGAGCTGGTGCGCCACCACCGCCCCGAGGCGGTCGCCGGGCCCGGCCGGGTGCAGGCCTGGGTGCTGGGCCCGGGCGTCTCGCCCGAGGACGAGGAGCAGCAGGCCCGGGTGCGCCGGGCCCTGGCCTCCGGCGAGCCCGCCGTCGTGGACGCCGGCGCGCTGGCCGGGCTGCCCGCCGGGCTGGGCGCCCAGCACGTCCTGACCCCGCACGCCGGGGAGCTGTCCCGGCTGCTCGGCGCCCTGGGCGAGGAGGTGCCGCGCGCCGCGGTGGAGGCCGACCCGCTGGTGCACGCCCGGCGCGCGGCCGCCGCCACCGGCGCCACCGTGCTGCTGAAGGGCTCGGTGACCACGGTCGCCGGCCCCGACGGGCGCGTGCTCACCGCCGCCGAGGCCCCGGCGTGGCTGGCCACCGCCGGCGCCGGCGACGTGCTCGCCGGGATCCTGGGCGCCGCCCTGGCCTCGCGGGCCGCCGAGCTGGCCGAGGACCCGGCGCTGGCCGCCGACGTCGCCGCCGAGGCCGCCGTCCTGCACGGCTGGGCGGCCTCGCTGGCCAGCGCCGGCGGGCCGCTGACGGCCCTGGACGTCGCCGAGGCGGTGCCGGCCGCGCTCACCTCGCTGCCGGGCTGGTGAGCCGGGCCCGGTGGCGCGGCGGCGGCGCGGGCGCGCCGGCGGGGCCGGGTAACGTCGGGGACGTGGGTTCACCCGTGGACGAAGCCGCGCTCCCGGTCCGGGACCTCGGCGCCGCCGCGCGCGCCGCGGGGCGCGCACCGGCGGCCCAGCCGCCCGAGCCCTCGCCGGGGCTGCCCGCCGAGGCCGTCGTCGACCTGGACGCGATCACCGCCAACGCCGCCGTCCTGCGCGAGCGCCTGGCCGGGGCCCAGCTGATGGCCGTGGTCAAGGCCGACGGGTACGGGCACGGCGCCGTCCCGGCGGCGCGCGCGGCCCTGGCCGGCGGCGCCACCCGGCTGGGCGTGGCGCACGTGCACGAGGCGCTGGCGCTGCGCCGCGCCGGGATCGGCGCGCCCGTGCTGGCGTGGCTGCTCACCCCCGGCCTGGACCTGCGCGCGGCCGTGGCCGCGGACGTGGAGCTGTCGGTGGCGGCGCCGTGGGCGCTGGAGGAGGTCGTCGCCGCCGCGCGCGCCACCGGCCGCACCGCCGGGGTGCACCTGGAGCTGGACACCGGCATGTCGCGCGGGGGCTCCTCCCCGGCGGAGTGGGCCGACCTGCTGGGCGCGGTGGCCGCCCGCGTCGCCGAGGGCGCCGTGCGGGTGAGCGGCACGTGGGCGCACTTCGCCTCCGCCGACGCCCCCGGGGACGCCTCCGTGGACGCGCAGCTGGAGGTCTTCGCCGCCGCGGTGGCCGCCGCCCGCGCCCGCGGCCTCGACCCCGGGCTGCTGCACCACGCGAACTCCGCGGCGGCGCTGTTCGCGCCGCGCGCCCGCTTCGACCTGGCCCGCTGCGGCATCGCCCTGTACGGCGTCAGCCCCGCCCCGCACGTGGCGAGCTCCGCCGAGCTGGGGCTGGTGCCGGCGATGACGCTCACCGCCCGGCTGGCGCACGTGCGCGCGGTGCCGGCGGGGGCGGGGGTCTCCTACGGCCTGACGCACGTGGTGCCGCGCTCCACCACGCTGGGCCTGGTGCCGGTGGGGTACGGCGACGGCCTGCCCCGGCACGCCTCCTCGCACCCCGGCGGCGCCGGCGCGGTGCTGGTGGGCGGGCGGCGGCGCCCGGTGCTGGGCCGGGTGTGCATGGACCAGGTCGTGGTGGACCTCGGCGGCGAGCGGCCCGCGCCCGGCGAGCCGGTCGTGGTGTTCGGCGCGGGCGCGGCCGCCGGGCGCCCGGCGGAGCCGACGGCGCAGGACTGGGCCGAGGCCGCCGGCACCATCGCGTACGAGGTGGTCACCCGCATCGGCCCGCGCGTGCCGCGCCGCTGGACCGGCGCGGCGGCGGGTGCGGCGGGCGGTGCGGTGGCGGACGGCGCGGGCGCGGCGGGGGGCGCGGCGTGA
>NZ_JAAALM010000548.1 GCF_009906395.1 Kineococcus indalonis | reverse complement strand
CTCCTCCCCCACCGGCCTGAGCGCCGCGGGCGCCGAGGGCGGCACCACGCTGTCCTGGACGGCGGGCACCGACGCCGACCTCGCCGGGTACGTGGTGTTCCGCGCCGCCGCGGCCGAGGGCCCGTGGACCCGGCTGACCGCCGAGGCGCTGACCGCGACGAGCTGGACCGACACCACCGCGCCCGCGGGCAGCACCTCGCACTACCGCGTGGTCGCCGTCGACGCGGCCGGGAACTCCTCCGCGCCCGCCACCGCGCAGGCGCTGCGCCCGGTCGCGGTCGTGGCCGTGCCCGGGGCCGACTACACCGTCGCCGCCGACGGCAGCGGGGACTTCACCACCGTGGGGGCCGCGCTGGCCGCCGCGCCCGCCGGCACCGCCGCGAACCCCACGGTCATCGCGATCGAGCCGGGCACCTACCGCGAGGTGCTGGTGCTGGAGAAGAAGCCGTTCGTGCAGCTGGTCGGCACCGGCGCCGGCGCCGCCGACGTCGTCCTCACCCACGGCAACGCCGCGGGCACGCCCAAGGCGGACGGCACCGGGACCCTCGGCACCTCCGGCAGCGCCACCGTGACGGTGAAGTCCAACGACGTCACCGTGAAGAACCTCACCATCGAGAACTCCTACGTCGAGACCGGCTCGGGCAGTGAGCAGGCCGTGGCGCTGAAGACCACCGGCGACCGCCTGGTGTTCGACGGCGTGCGCCTGCTCGGCGACCAGGACACCCTCTACGTGGACACCCCCTCGGCCGGTGTGCAGGCCCGGGCGTACTTCGTGAACTCCTACGTGGAGGGCGACGTCGACTTCGTCTTCGGCCGCGGCACCGCCGTGTTCGAGCGCTCCACGCTCAAGGCCGCCACCCGCGGCAGCAGCAGCAACAACGGCTACGTCACCGCGGCCAGCACCGACACCGCGACGCGCTACGGGTTCCTCATCACGGGCTCCACCATCACCAGCGACGCGCCGGCCGGCACGTTCCACCTGGGCCGGCCCTGGCAGCCCAGCGGCAACGCCGGCGCGATCGCGCAGGTCGTCGTGCGCGACACGGTGCTGCCCGCGGCGATCAAGTCCTCGCCGTGGACGGACATGACCACGACGTTCTCCTGGCGCGACGCGCGGTTCTTCGAGTACAACAACTCCGGCCCCGGCGCCTCCGTGAACGCCGACCGCCCCCAGCTCACCGACGCCCAGGCGCAGCAGTACACCGCCGCGGCCTACCTGGCGGGCACCGACGGCTGGAACCCCACGGTCGCCGACACCACCGCCCCGGCGGCCCCGGCCGGGCTGACCGCCCGCACCGGCGACGCCCGCGCCACCCTGTCGTGGAGCGCGAGCACCGAGAACGACGTCGCCGGCTACGACGTCTACCGCGCCGAGGGCACCGCCGCGCCGGTGAAGGTGAACACCGCGCGCCTGACCGGCACGTCGTTCACCGACACCGGGCTGGTCAACGGCACCGCCTACTCCTGGACGGTGGTGGCGGTCGACGCCGCCGGGAACCCCTCGCCGGCCTCCGCGGCCGCCGGGGGCACCCCCGTCGCCTCCACCGTCCCCGCGCACGACCTGCTCGTCGCGGCCGACGGCAGCGGGGACTTCACCACCGTGCAGGCCGCCCTGGCCGCCGCGCCCGCCGGCACCGCCGCGAACCCCACGGTCATCGCGATCGCCCCCGGCACCTACCACGAGATGATCTCGGTGACGAGGAGCAACGTCACCCTGATCGGCACCACCGGCCACGCCGAGGACGTCGTCCTCGACTACGACAACGCCGCGGGCACGCCCAAGCCGGACGGCACCGGCACCTACGGCACCGGCGCCAGCCAGTCGGTGCTCGTCAGCGGCAGCGGGGTCACCGTCCAGGACCTCACCATCCGCAACTCCTTCGACGAGGCCGCGCACACCTACAGCGGTGAGCAGGCCGTGGCGCTGAAGACCACCGGCGACCGCCTGGTGTTCCGCCGCGTGCGGCTGCTGGGCAACCAGGACACGCTGCTCGTGGACTCCCCCGACGCGCCGGTCGTCGCGCGCTCGTACTTCGTCGACAGCTACGTCGAGGGCGACGTCGACTTCGTCTTCGGCCGCGGCACCGCCGTGTTCGACCGCACCACGATCCACGCCCTGAGCCGCGGCAGCAGCAGCAACAACGGCTACGTCACCGCCGCGAGCACCTCGGACAAGAACCCCCACGGGTTCCTCATCACGGGCTCGAGGATCACCAGCGACGCCCCCGCGGGCACGTTCAGCCTGGGCCGGCCCTGGCGCGGGTGGAGCGACGGGTACAGCAAGGACGGCACCGTCCACAACTCCCGCGGTCAGGTGACGATCCGTGAGACCGAGCTGCCGGCCGCGGTGCGCACCACCCAGCCGTGGGCGGACATGAGCCCGAACCTGTGGACCGACGGGCGCTTCTCGGAGTACCGGAACACCGGCGCCGGCGCGACGACCGGCCCCCACCGCCCGCAGCTGACCGACGAGCAGGCCGCCGGCGCCACCAAGTGGGCGTACCTGGCCGGTTCCGACGGCTGGAACCCCACCGGCGAGAGCGCCCCGGTCGCGACCGCCCCCGAGGCCCCGGCCACCC
>NZ_JAAALM010000547.1 GCF_009906395.1 Kineococcus indalonis | reverse complement strand
CCGCCCGCTCACGCGCCGACCCCGGCCGTGTCGTCGGCCGGCAGCTCCACCACGAAGCGCGCCCCGCCCGCCGGGGAGGCGGTGCAGCGCACCGCGCCGTCGTGCGCGCGCACGCTCTCGGCGACCAGGCTCAGGCCCAGCCCCGAACCGGGCAGCGAGCCGCGCGAACCGGTGCGCGCGAACCGCTCGAACACCCGCTGCCGCTCCGCCGGCGGCACGCCCGGGCCGGCGTCGTCGACGAGCACCCGCACCCGCGCACCGGCGCGCTGCACCTGCACCGCCACCAGGCCCTCGCCGTGCCGGTCGGCGTTGTCGAAGAGGTTCACCAGGGCGCGGCCGAGCTGCTGCGCGTCCACCCGCACCGGCGCCGCACCGCTCGCTCGCACGGGCACGGCCTCGCGCCCGCTGCCGTCCAGGGCCTGGCGCGCCAGGACCGCGGCGTCCACGCGCACCCGCTCGCGCGCCCCGGCCCCCGACTCCAGCCGCCCCAGCTCCAGCAGGTCGTCCAGGGTGCGGGCGAAGCGCTCCAGCTCGCGGCTCACCAGGTCCAGGGCCCGCTGCGAGCGCGGCGGCAGCTCCTCGCGGCGGCGCTGCAGCAGCGCCACGCTCGTGGTGAGCGTCGTCAGCGGGGAGCGCAGCTCGTGGCTGACGTCGGCGCTGAAGCGCGCCTCCCGCTGGATCTGCTCCTCCAGGGCGTCGACCATGCTGTTGAACGAGCCGACGATCGTGGTCAGGTCCGGGTCGTCGGTGGGCGGCAGCCGGGTGCCGGGCTCGCCGCCGGCGATGCGGGCGGCGGTGCGGGCCACCGCGTGCAGCGGCGCCACCGCCCGCCCGGAGGCCCACACCCCCAGCAGCGCCCCGCCGGCGGCGGTGGACAGCGCGAACGCGGCCAGCGCCGCGCGCACCGCGTCCAGGGTGCGCGCCAGCTCGCCGGTGCCGCTGATCTCGTAGTACTGCGCGTCCACCGCCGGCAGCGGAACGCCCACGGCGAGCACCGGCCGGCCGTCCACGCGCGACCACGCCACCGCGGCGCTGCCCGAGCCCACCGCCTCGCGCAGCCCGGCGGGCACGTCGGCGGCACCGACCTCCAGCGAGCTGGAGTACCAGCGCCCCTGCCGGCGCACCAGGAGGTCGGAGCCGTCGGGCGGGGAGACCGCGGCCAGGACGTCACCGGGGGGCAGGCCGGCGGTGCGCAGCCCGTCGCGCACGGAGGAGGCGTCGGCGAACACCTGCCGCAGCGCGCTCCGCTCGCGCTGGTCCAGCAGGTGCTCGCGGGTCACGGCGTGGGTCCCCAGCGCGGCCAGCGTGGCCAGGGCGCTGGCGCCCAGCGTGAAGGACAGCGTGACGCCGGCCCGCAGGCCCGGGGACCGCCGGCGCCGCACCACCCCCGTCACCGCTCCTGTCAGCGCCCCGGTCACCGCGCGCCTCAGCGCCGGTCCAGGCGGTACCCCAGGCCGCGCACGGTGGTCACCAGCCGCGGCGCGGAGGGGTCCGCCTCGACCTTGGTGCGCAGCCGCCGCACGTGCACGTCGACGATGCGCTCGTCGCCGAAGAACCCGCGGTCCCACACCCGCTCCAGCAGCGCCTGCCGGCTCAGGACGCGCCCGGGAGCACCGGCCAGCTCGCTCAGGAGCCGGAACTCCGTGAGCGTCAGGTGCAGCTGCCGCTCGCCGCGGCGCACGGTGCCCGCGGCGGTGTCCAGCACGAGCGGGCCCTGCTCGGAGTCCAGCACCACCGCCTCCTCGGCGCCGGCGGTGGCCTCCGCGCGCCGGCGCAGGGCCTTCAACCGCGCGAACAGCTCGCCCAGGTCGAAGGGCTTGGTGACGTAGTCGTCGGCGCCGGCCTCCAGGGCCGCGACGATGTCGCTCTTGCCGTGCCGGGCGGAGAGCACGATGACGGGCGCGTCGCAGACCGGGCGCACCCGGCGGATGAACGTGAACCCGTCGATGCCGCCGAGCATGAGGTCGACGACCAGGACGTCCGGCGCGGCGCCGGGCACGGCGGCCAGGGCCTCCTCCGCGCTGGCGCAGCCGGTGACGAGGTAACCCTCGTCCTCCAGCGCCAGCGTCAGGGACGTCCTGATCCCGTCGTCGTCGTCGAGGACGAGCACCCGTGGGGACACGCCCACATGCTGCCAGCGCCGCGGGCCGCGGCGGAGCGGGCGGCCGCCCGCGGCCGGCTTCGTCACACGATCGCAAAGCGGGCGAGCGGAGAACCGCAACACGGCACCGGCAGGCTGGCACCACGCCCCACCGGCAGCGGTGGGGCGGCCAACCTCCCCGCTCCGGGCCCGCCGGTCGAGACCGACCCCGCGGCCCCTCCCGAGCGCCGAGCCCGAGGAGCCCGCCGTGATCACCGCACCCGTCTTCACCGCCGAGCTGACCGCCCAGACCGAGCGCGCCCTGGCCGAGCAGCGCACCGCCGAGCTGCGCGGCGACGCCGAGGCCGCCGAGGTCGCCGCCGCGCGGGTGGCCGACCTGCGCGAGCTGCACGCGCGCTCCGGCGCCCTGCCCGCACCGGCCTGAGGGCCCGCGCAGCACCAGGACCGCGGGGGACCGGGAGGGGGACCGGGAGGGGACCGGGAG
>NZ_JAAALM010000546.1 GCF_009906395.1 Kineococcus indalonis | reverse complement strand
GGCCAGCCCCTTGCGGACCTCCGGCCCGCCCCGCCCCTGCGTCGTGCCCTGCGTCGTGCCCGTCGCGCTCACGCCACGCCCCTCCGCGTCGCCCCTGCCGGCCGCCCGGTGCGGTCAGCCCTCCCGGTTGCCCTCGAGGGTGAAGTCGTAGACCCCCGCGTCGAACTCGCCGTAGGAGGCGTAGTCGAGCAGGTCGTACAGCTGCGCCCTGGTCTGCATGTGCGGCACCTGCCCCGCCAGCGTCCCCCCGGCGGCCAGGGCGTCCAGGGCGCGCTCGGCCGCGCCCATGGCCAGCCGCAGCAGCGAGACGGGGTGGATGACCAGGCGCACGCCGGCGTCGCGCAGCTGCTCGTGGGTGAACAGGTCGCTGCGGCCGAACTCGGTCATGTTCGCCAGCACCGGCACGTCCACGGCCGAGCAGACCGCCTCGAACTCCGCCAGGTCCGCCATCGCCTCGGGGAACAGCACGTCGGCGCCGGCGTCCACGAGCGCCTTGGAGCGCTCCACCGCCGCGCGCAGGCCCTGCGGGCCGGGCAGCGTGCCGCGCACGTCGGTGCGGGCGACGACCACGAGGTCGTCGTCGCGGCGGGCGTCGACGGCGGCCTTGACCCGGCGCACGGCCGTGGTGCCGTCGACCACGCTCTTGCCCTCCAGGTGCCCGCAGCGCTTGGGGTTCACCTGGTCCTCGACGTGGAAGGCGGCCACGCCGGCGTCCTCCAGCACCTGCACGGTGCGCGCCAGGTTCAGCGGCTCGCCGAAACCGGTGTCGGCGTCGACGAGCACGGGCAGGTCGGTCTGGCGGGCGATCTCGGCGGAGCGGGCGGCGACCTCCGGCAGCGTCGTCAGCCCGACGTCGGGCAGCCCCAGCTCCGCGGAGAGCACCGCCCCGGAGACGTAGACGCCCTCGAAGCCCTTGCGCTGCACCAGGCGCGCCGAGAGCGGGTTGAACGCCCCGGGGAAGCGCAGCAGCTCGCCGGAGGCCAGCGCCGCGCGCAGCGCCCTGCGCTTGGCGGGGGCGGTGGTGGTCGAGTACAGCATCGGCGCGGAACCCTCCTCAGAACAGCCCTGGCGGCAGCGGCACGGTCTCCAGGTGCCCCGGCGGGGCGACGACCCCCAGCTCGCGCACGCCCGCGGCGTCCAGCTCCGGCAGGCGCTGCGCCAGCGCGGCGAACCGCTGCACCTCGGCGTCGTCGAGGACCCCGGCGGCCAGGGTGCGCAGCTTGGCCAGGTAGTCCTCGCGGCCGAACGGGCGCGCGCCCAGCGGGTGGGCGTCGGCCACGGCGATCTCGTCGACGAGCGTGGAACCGTCGCTCAGGGTGGCGACGACGCGGGCGCCGAACGCCTTCCGCGCCGGGTCGGTCTCGTGGTAGCGCGCGGTCCACTCCGGGTCCTCCACGGTGCTCACCCTGCGCCACAGCGCCACGGTGTCCGGCCGGGCGGCGCGCTGCGGGGCGTAGGAGCGCTCGTGGTGCCAGGCGCCGTCCTGCAGGGCGACGGCGAAGACGTAGGGCACCGAGTGGTCCAGCGTCTCGCGGCTGGCGGTGGGGTCGTACTTCTGCGGGTCGCCGGAACCGGAACCGGTGACGACGTGGGTGTGGTGGGAGGTGTGCAGCACGATCGAGGCGACGTTCGCGGGGTCGCGCAGCTCGGGGTGCTCGCGGTGCAGCCGGCGGGCTAGGTCGATGACGGCCTGCGCCTGGTACTCCGCGGAGTGCTCCTTGGTGTAGGTGTCCAGCACCGCCCGGCGCGGTTCGCCCGCCTCGGGCAGCGGCACCTCGTACACCGCGCCCGGGCCGTCGAGCAGCCACGCGATCACGCCGTCCTCGCCCTCGTAGACCGGCGCGGGGCTGGTCTGCCCGCGCAGCGCGCGGTCCACCGCCTCCACCGCGACCTTGCCCGCGAACGCCGGGGCGTGCGCCTTCCAGGTGGAGATGGCGCCCTTGCGCGACTGCCGGGTGGCGGTGGTGGTGTGCAGGGCCTGCCCGATCGCCTGGTACGTGGTCCCCACCGGCAGGGCGAGCATCGCGCCCAGCCCGGCGGCCACCGAGGGCCCCAGGTGCGCGACGTGGTCGATCTTGTGCGCGTGCAGGCTGATGGCGCGCACGAGGTCCACCTGCACCTCGTAGGCGGTGACGACGCCGCGCAGCAGCGCCGCCCCGTCGCAGCCGGCGTGCTGGGCCACCGCCACCAGCGCCGGCACGTTGTCGCCGGGGTGGGAGTACTCCGCGGCCAGGAACGTGTCGTGGAAGTCCAGCTCGCGCACCGCCACGCCGTTGGCCCACGCCGCCCACTCCACCGAGACGGCCTCGCGGGTGCCCACCACCGTGGCCCCGCGCCCGCCGCGCGAGGGCGGGTGGGCCAGCGCCTGTGCGCGGGCGGAGACGACGGGGGCGCGCAGCAGGGACGCGGCGGAGACGGCGGCGTTGTCCAGCACGCGGTTGACGACCATCGCCGCGACGTCCTCGTCCACGGGCACCGGGTCGGCGGCCAGCTCGGCCAGCTTCCAGGCCAGCTCCTCGTGCCGCGGGAACTCCTCGTCGCTGCGGCGGACCCGGACGGTGTGCTTCTTCACGCGGGGGCCTCCTGGG
>NZ_JAAALM010000545.1 GCF_009906395.1 Kineococcus indalonis | reverse complement strand
GTGGTGCGGGTGCGGCGTCGGGGAGCGGGCCGTCCGGGACAGCGTCCGCGCGGCACCGAGGCCGTCGTCGGCCTCGGTGCCGCGCGCGGGTCCTGCGGGGGGACGCCGGCCGTCACGGGGAACCCGGGTGGCCGGGCCCGCGGCGGTGCGTCATGGGTAGCACAGGCGTGCACCGCTGAGAAGGTGCGGGCGGGAGTTTCTCGCGAGGCGGCGCGCAGCGTGCCGCACCCCTGACCCGCACGGCGTCGGGGGAACCTGACAGGTTCCTGCCACGCGGCGCCGGAGACGGCGCCCCGTCCACCGGGTGCAGGCACCGGAAGCGTTTTCAGTGACTCAGTGCGACACCTCCCAAACCCCGCGTGGTGATGATCTCGCTCTTTCCTGTTCCTGCGAGGAAATGTCCCGGAAACAGCCCAACGGGGCCGCGTGGTGGTGCAAAGCTCCCTCCCCGAGAGCCGCGGGGGTGCGGTTCCCGGGCGTGGCCGACGGGAGGGGTCGAGGTGTCCGCTGCTCAGGCTGCTGCCTTCGTGACGAACTGGGTCCTGCCCGTCGTGGGCGCCCTGTTCGCCCTGTACCTGCTCGTCCTGGCCGCCCTCGTGGTGGTGACCGCGGCGCTCAAGCTCACCTCGCCGCGCGGCGCGCACCGGCGCGTGCTCGACGTCACCGCGCTCGGACCGCCCCCCGCGGCCGTCCCGCCCCAGCACGTCCCGCTCCCCTCGACCGCCGTGGAGTGACCGACAAGAACCTGGAGGACACGTGGAACCGAAACCGCTGGACGCGACCCCGGTCCACGACGTCGCCGTCGTCCTCGGAACCCGCCCCGAGGCGGTGAAGCTCGCGCCCGTCGTGCGCGCGATGCGCCGCTCGCCGCGGTTCCGGCCGACCGTCGTGACCACGGGCCAGCACCGCGAGATGCTGGACCGGATCCTGCCCCAGCTGGAGCTCGAACCCGACGTGCGCCTCGACGTCATGCGCGAGCGCCAGTCGCTGCACGCCCTGTCCTCGCGGCTGCACGCCGCGCTCGGCGAGGTCCTGGGCTCCGCCGCCTTCGACGCCGCCGTGGTGCAGGGCGACACCACCACCGCCCTGTGCGGCGCGATCGCCGCGTTCTACCAGCGCATCCCCGTGGCGCACGTCGAGGCCGGCCTGCGCTCGGGCGTGCAGGGCGACCCGTTCCCGGAGGAGGTCAACCGGCGCATGGTCGCGCAGGTGTCCACCTGGCACTTCGCCCCCACCGTCCCCGCGGGGGTGAACCTCCTGCGCGAGGGGGTTCCGCAGGACGGCATCGAGGTCACCGGGAACACCGTGGTGGACAACCTGCTGTGGGTCGTGGACCAGGGCCTGGGCCGCTCCGCCTTCGACACCTCCCGCGGCGGCCGGCGCGTCCTGGTGACCCTGCACCGCAGGGAGAACCAGGGAGCGGTGATGTCGGGCCTGGCCGAGGCGGTCCTGCGGCTGGTGCGCGAGCGCGACGTCCAGGTGGTGCTGCCGCTGCACCGCAGCCCCGCGGTGCGCGAGGCCCTGCTGCCGGTGCTGTCGCAGGACCCGCGGATCCGCACCACCGAACCCCTGGACTACCTGGACTTCACCGCGACGCTCGCCGACGCGGACCTGGTGCTCACCGACTCCGGCGGCGTGCAGGAGGAGGCCCCCTCCCTCGACGTGCCGGTCCTGGTGCTGCGGCGCACCACCGAGCGCATGGAGGTCGTGCGCGCCGGCGGCGCGGAACTCGTGGGCACCGACCCGCAGGTCGTCCTGGCGCGCGCCCTGGCCCTGCTGGACGACCGGGACGCGCACGCCCGGATGGCGCGCGCGGTCAGCCCCTTCGGGGACGGCCGTGCCGCCGGGCGCATCCTCGACCGCCTCGACCGGGACCTGTCGGCGGGCGCCGCGCGCCCGCCGGCGCACCTGCCCGTCCCCGTTCCCGGCGCCGCCCTCGGCACCCCCGCTCCCGCCGCGGCGCAGGGGGCGCTGGTGGAGGCGGCGCGGTGAACCCGGGCCTGCCCATCACCGCGACGATCCTGCTGTTCCTGGCGCACACCGCCCTGATGTTCACCCTCTCCCGCACGACGCAGCGGCCGATGCGCCCGGCACCACCGGGGTTGTTCTTCGTCGTCCTGGTGCCCTGCCTGAACGAGGGCGTGGTCATCGACCGGACGCTGAGCCGGCTGCGCGAGTCCGCCCCGGGCAACGTGGCGGTGCTCGTCGTCGACGACGGCTCCACCGACGGCACCGAGGGTCTCGTGCTCGCGCACGCCGCCCTCGACGAGCGCGTGCACCTGATGTCGCGGCGGCTGCCGGAGGCGCGCAAGGGCAAGGGCGAGGCGCTCAACGCCGCCTACCGCCACGTGTGCGGCTCCACCATCACCGGCGGCCGCGACCCGCACGACGTCGTCGTGGTGGTGCTCGACGCGGACGGCCGCCCCGCGCCGGGGATGTTCGACGAGGCGGCCCGCTACTTCGCCGACCCGCGCTGCGGCGCGGTGCAGGTGGGCGTGCGCATGTACAACGTCGGCGAGTCGCTGCTCGCCCGCATGCAGGACCTGGAGTTCGTGGCGTTCACCGAGGTGTACCAGCGCGGGCGCATGC
>NZ_JAAALM010000544.1 GCF_009906395.1 Kineococcus indalonis | reverse complement strand
CGCATCGCCCGCCCTCGACGCGGAGCTGGAGCTGCTGTCCGGGCTGCACGAGCCGCTGCCGTTCGCCGTGCCCCGCGCCGCCGGCAGCGTCGTGCTGCCCGAGGGCGGGCGATGCGTGGTCTCGCACGAGCTGCCCGGCCAGCCCCTGCACCCGGAGGACCTGCGGCCCGGGCCCGGCCTGGCGCGCTCGGTGGGCACCGGCCTGGCCGCCCTGCACCAGATCGACACGGCCGTCTTCGCCGACGCCGGCGTGCCCGTGTACGACGCGGAGGAGTACCGCCGCCGGCGCCTGTCCGAGCTGGACCGCGCCGCGGCCACCGGGCACGTGCCCCCGCGGCTGCTGACCCGCTGGGAGGTGCTCATGGAGGACGTCGCGCGCTGGCGCTTCGCCGCCACCCCCGTGCACGGCGACCTCGTGGGCGAGCACGTGCGCACCGACGGGACCGCGATGACCGGCATCACCGGCTGGGTGGACGCCAAGGTCGCCGACCCCGCCGACGACTTCGCCTGGCTGGCCGTCGGCGCCGACCCCGACGCGCTGGAGTCCGTGCTGGAGGCCTACGCCCACGCCCGCCACGACCCCCTGGACCCCGACCTGCTGGTGCGCGCCCGCCTGGCCGGCGAGCTCGCCCTGGCGCGCTGGCTGCTGCTGGGCCTGCGCACCGAGGACGAGGAGGTCGTCGAGGACGCCCGGCGGATGCTCGACGACCTCGACGCCCACGCCGACGCCGTGCCGCTGGGGAGCTGAGCACCGCCGTGCGGCACCTGCGCCTGGCCTCCCTCAACGCCGCCTCCGGGCGCGACGTGGCCACCGGCCGCATCGACACCGACCGCCTTGCCGCCGCCGTCGCCGCCCTGGGCGCCGACGTGGTCGCCGTGCAGGAGGTCGACCACCTGCTGCCGCGCAGCGGCGGCGCCGACCAGACCGCCGTGCTGGCGCGCGCCTGCGGCGTCACCCGCGGCGGGTCCCGCTTCGCCGCCACCGTGCACGGCACCCCCGGCTCCCCCGACACCTTCCGCCCCGCGGCGGCCACCGTGCCCGGCGAGCCGTCCTACGGCGTGGCGCTGCTGTCGCGGCTGCCGGTGCTGGAGTGGCGCGAGCTGCGCATGAGCGGCAGCGCCGCCCGCCTGCCGCTGGTGCTGCCGCCCGGGGCCGGCAGGCGGCTGCGCCTGGTGCCCGACGAGCCGCGCGCGGTGCTCGCCGCCGTCGTCGACGCGCGCGCCCCCGGCGCGGGCGGTGCCCGGCCCGTCAGCGTGCTGAGCACCCACCTGTCCTTCTCACCGCTGCGCGCGGTGGGGCAGCTGCGCGAGGTGCGCCGCTGGGCGGCGGACCTGCCGCGGCCGCTGGTGCTGCTGGGCGACCTGAACCTGCCGCCCGGCGTCACCGGCCGCGCCCTGCCGTGGCGGCCGCTGGTGGCGGGGGCGACGTTCCCCTCCCCCGCCCCGCGCGTGCAGCTGGACCACGCCCTGGCCGACGGGCTGCACGGTCCCGCGAGCGGGCGGGTGGAGCGCGTGGGCGGCAGCGACCACCGCGGGCTGGTCGTCGACCTGCAGGTGTGAGCCGGGCCCCCACCGGGGCCGGTGGCGCCGGGCGGTCTCAGCCGGCGGGCGCCGCGGGGCCCTCGAAGCCCGCGGCGTCCCAGCGCGCGGCGCGCAGGTCCACCCGCACCTGGGCGGGGTCGGCGTCGTCGCGGCGCAGCGGCACGGCCTCGGCGCGCCAGCGCTGCACCGCGCGCGCGGCCAGCGGCGGGGCCGCGCTGCCGTCGGCGCGCAGCACGCGCCACCACGGCACGTGCGAGCCGAAGCGGCGCAGCACGTCGCCCACGAAGCGCGGGCCGCGGTCGCCGACGAGCTCGCCGACGTCGCCGTAGGTCAGCACGCGCCCGGGCGGGATCGCCTCGACGACCTCCAGGACCTCCTCGGCGCGCGCGGGCAGCGCGTGCGGGGCTCCGGCGCGGCTCAGGGGTGGGGCCAGGGGTTGGGCAGGGCCCCGTCCAGGCCCTTGGTCTGCTGCATCATCACCGGCGCGCGCCGGCCGGCGCCGGGGTTGGGCTCGTGGCCGTGGCCGAGCAGGTGGCCCACCTCGTGGCTGACGACGTACTGGCGGTACCCGGTGCGGTCCTCGCCGTAGTCGGGGACGGCCTCGACCCACCGGTACCAGGTGAGCACGGCCGCGTCGCCGGTGCGGCACGACAGGGTGCCCATCGTGCGCAGCGGCCGGCACAGGGCCGCGGAGGTGTCCGGGGTGGCCAGCACCAGGCGCAGCTCGGCGTCGCCGTCGGTGCGCGCGAAGCTCGTCGTCCCGCCGGCGCCCCAGCCGCGGGGGTCGTTGAGCACGCCGAGCGCGAAGTCGGCGAAGCGCACCGGGTCCACCAGGCCGGCCGCGGCGAGGTCGCGCTCGACCTCCACGCGCAGGGTGCGCACCCGCGCGGAGCCCGGCGCCGGGGAGGAGCCCGGCACGACGTCCAGCTCCCCGCCGCCGCTGCGCGGCACCTGGCGCAGCAGCACGCCCGCGGCCAGGTCCGCCCCGGTGAGCCCGTCCGGCAGCGCCGGGGTCGGCGTGGCGCTGGCCGGCGCGGGCTGCTCGGGCC
>NZ_JAAALM010000543.1 GCF_009906395.1 Kineococcus indalonis | reverse complement strand
TCCCCGCCGCCGTCCCCGCCGCGAGCGCCGCGGCCCCGCCGCGGGCCACGGCCGTGCCGTGCGGGGCGGTGCTCACCCGCAGCGTGCGCCTGGCTGCCGACGTCGTGTGCCCCGACGGGCGGGGCCTGACCCTGGCCGCCGACGGGATCGAGCTGAACCTCAACGGCCACGGCCTCACCGGCCCGGGGACCGGCCCGGGCAGCTCCACGGGCACGGGCGTGCTGGTGCGCGCGCGGGACGTCGTCGTCCGCAACGGGCACGTCTCCGGCTGGGCGTCGGGGGTGCGCGCGGGGGTGGACAACGACGTGCGCGCGGGCGTGGACGACGACCTGCGCGCGAGCGCCCCGGGCACCTCGAGCGCGAGCGTGCGCGACGTGCGCCTGGCGGGCAACGGCATCGGCGCCCACGCCGTCGACGGCGGTTCCCTGGCCGTGCGCGGCTCGCGGCTGGTGGGCAACGGCTGGGGCGGGTACGCGTACCACCGCGGCCGCCTGCTCGTGGAGGGTTCCACCGTCGAGCTGAACCACACCGGTCTGCTCGCCTACGGCGACGACCGCGACGGCCTGGTGGTGCGCGACAGCACCGTGCACCGCAACCGGGGCAGCGGGGTGAGCTGCGGGCAGGCCGGGGACGTCGTCCTGGAGCGCACCACCGTGCAGCGCAACCCCGTCGGCCTGGACCTCGACGCGTGCAGCGCGCGGGTCACCGGCTCCGCGTTCGTGTGGAACGCCGTGCACGCCGAGGTGTTCCTCGACTTCCAGGACGTCCTGGAGGTCCGCTGCACGAGCTTCACCCGCGACGGCGGGCCGGTCCCGTTCCCCGTCCAGCCGTGCGTGCCGGGCACCGCCCCGCCGCCCGCCGCGGAGCAGCCCGGCGGCGGCACGGCACCGGGGACCCGCGTCACCGGCACGTTCGACGCCCCGTGACCGCGAGCCCCGCGGCCCCGAGCCCCGTGGCCCCGTCCTGGGGCCGGGGCGGCACCGGTGCGCCGAGGGTGCGGCGCAGCGACTCGAACACCTCGCGCTGCACCTGCTGCAGGGACCGCTCCTCGCCGTCGCGGATCCAGGTGGCGAAGGAGACCTGGAACACCGTGGTGGTGCAGTGGGCCAGCAGGCTCGCCGACGGTTCCGCCACGCCGCGCTCGCGCAGGGCGGCGCCCACCGCGCCCGCCAGCCCGGCCAGCTTCAGCTGCTCGCGCTCGGCCAGCGCGGGGTTGGCCTCGACGAGCTCCTGCCGGCGCCGCGAGAACGGCCGGCGCTCGTCGGGGAAGTAGGCCGCCGCCGCGCGCAGCCCCTCGGCGACCGCGGCGAGGGGGTCGCCGGCCGGGCAGGCGGCGACGGCGCCGACGACGTGCGCCACGAGCTCCTCGCCGCCGGCGAAGAGGACCTCGCGCTTGTCGGTGAAGTGCCGGAAGAAGGTCCGGTCGGTCACCCCGGCGCGGCCGGCGATCTGGGAGACGGTGGTGGGTTCGTAGCCGTGCTCGGCGAACAGCTCCATGGCCGCCTGCTGCAGCCGCTCGCGCGCCCCGGGTGCCCACCTCGCCATGCCCCCACCCTAGATGATGACAGTCCCTGACATCGCGGTGTAGCGTTGATGTCGCAAGATGACATCACTGCTGAGCACGACGACCGAGGAGCGACCATGCACGTCTTCATCACCGGTGCGTCCGGCTGGATCGGCTCCCACGCCGTCCAGGAGTTCCTCACCGCCGGCCACCGGGTGCTGGCCCTGGCCCGCTCCGACGCCTCCGCCGACGCCCTGCGCGCCCGGGGGGCCGAGGTGCTGCGCGGCGACCTGGACGACCTGGACGCGCTGCGCCGCGGCGCGGACTCCACCGGGGGCACCGTGCACCTGGCCAACAAGCACGACTTCACGGACCCCGCCGCCAGCAACGCCGCCGAGCGGGCCGCCGTGCAGGCGATCGCCGACGCCCTGGCCGGCTCCGGGCGCCCGCTCCTCGTGGCCAGCGGCGTGGCCGGGTTCCCGCCCGGGCGCCCCGTCGCCGAGGACGACGTCAACCCCGCCACCGGCCCGGCCTCCGTGCGCGGCGGCGCGGAGAACCTCGCCCTGGGCCACGCCGAGCGCGGCGTGCGCGTGCTGGCCGCCCGCTTCGCCCCCACCGTCCACGGCACCGGCGACCACGGGTTCGTCGCGACCCTCGTCGCCGCGGCCCGGGCCGCCGGCGCCTCGCGCCACGTCGGTGACGGCTCGCACCGCTGGTCGGCGGTGCACGTCGACGACGCCGCCCGCCTGGTGCGCCTGGCGCTCGAGTCCGCCCCCGCGGGCACCGTCCTGCACGCCGTGGCCGAGGAGGGGGTGGCCACCGCGGACATCGCGGGCGCGATCGGCCGCGGGCTCGGCCTGCCGGTCGTCCCGGTCGAGCCGGAGCGGGCCGTCGACGCGATGGGCTGGATCGGCGCGTTCTTCGCGATGGACCTGCCCGCCTCCAGCGAGCGGACCCGCGCGCTGCTGGGCTGGGAGCCGCAGGGCCCCACGCTCCTGGAGGACCTCGCCGCGGGCGGCTACTTCGCCTGAGCGCGCCCCGCGGCGGCCGGCGGGTCACCGTCCCGCTCGGGGGGTGCCGGGTCGGGGGG
>NZ_JAAALM010000542.1 GCF_009906395.1 Kineococcus indalonis | reverse complement strand
GCCGAGACGTCGCCCAGGACGGCCTCGACGGCGCGCGCCACGCGCGGCGGCAGCTCCTCGGCGGCGGCGCCGGCCACCACGCGCCCGTCGGCCACGCGCAGGGGCGGGCGGGCGGCGGCCCGCGCGACGACGGCCTGCACCAGGGCCCGGTCGGGCAGGGCCAGCGCCCGGCGGGCCTCCTCCAGCGGCACGCCCGGCTGCAGGGGCTCGGCGGCGTCGTGGGCGGCGACGAGCTCGGCCAGCCGGCCGCCGAGCTGCTCCAGCAGGCCGGGGGCGGTGTGCCAGTCCCCCGCCACCGCAGCGGTGCGCACGTCCACGCCCATGGCCCGCAGCTCGGCCCCGCGCACGACGCGGCGCCGGCGCAGCTCGGAGGTCTCGTCCGGGGCGCCGTGCAGGTCGCGCAGGTCGGCGGTGCGGGCGGCGGCCGCCCCGCGCCGGCGCAGGGCGGGCGGGCGCACGTCGAGCACGACGCCGGCGCCGAGGACGAGGTGGCGGGCGGGGTCGCGCAGCAGCAGGCGGTCGCCGAGCACCAGCGGCAGCGGCGCGTCCAGCCGCAGCCGCACCAGCAGGTCCGCGCCGTCGGCGCCCAGCGGGCGCGGGCGGGCGGGCACGGCCGCGGAGCCGGCGTGCACGACGAGCTGCGCGGGCAGCTCCCCGGGCTCGCGCGCGGCGCCGGGGCAGCGCACGTCCACCACGTCGGTGCGCACCGACCGGCCGGGAGTGAGCAGGGCGTCGCCGCGGGCGACGTCGCCGCGGTCCAGGCCGCGCAGGTTGACCGCGACGCGGGCCACCGCGCCCACCTCGGTGCGCTCGCGCTCCAGGCTCTGCAGGCCGCGCACCCGCACGCGGCGCGCGCCGGCGGCGGTGGCCAGCTCCAGCTCGTCGCCGGTGCGCAGGGTGCCCGCGCCCAGGGTGCCGGTGACCACGGTGCCGGCGCCGCGGATGGTGAAGGCGCGGTCCACCCACAGCCGCACGGGCGCGTCCGCGTCGGGTGCGGGCACCGCGGCCAGCACGGCGGCCAGGGCGCGGCGCACGTCGTCCAGGCCGGCGCCGGTCAGGGTGCTGCACGCCACGGCGGGCACCTCGCCCAGGGAGGTGGCGGCCACCTCGGCGCGGGCGGCGGCCAGCGCGGGGGCGGGGTCGGCCAGGTCGGCGCGGGTGACCACGAGCAGGCCGTGGCGCACACCGAGGGCGTCGAGGGCGCAGAGGTGCTCGGCGGACTGCGGCATCCAGCCGCCGTCGGCGGCCACGACGAGCAGCGCCACCGGCACCGGGCCGACGCCGGCGAGCATGGTCGGCACGAACGAGGCGTGCCCGGGCACGTCGACGAAGGCGACCGTGCCGGCGCCGGGCACCTGCGCCCACGCGAAGCCCAGGTCGATGGTCAGGCCGCGGCGCTTCTCCTCCGCGAGCCGGTCGGGGTCGGTGCCGGTCAGGGCCCGCACCAGGCTGGACTTGCCGTGGTCGACGTGCCCGGCGGTGGCGACGACGTGCACGTCAGGCCCCCGCCCCGGCCGCGACCCGCAGCACCGCGGCGGCGACCTCGCCGTCGTGGGCGGGCGGCACGCAGCGCAGGTCCAGCAGCAGCCGGCCGTGCTCGACGCGGCCGACGACGGGCGGTTCGCCCAGGCGCAGCGGCGCGGCCCAGGCCTCCTCGAGGGCGACGGCGGCCGAGGCCAGCTCCACCCCGGGGGCGCCGCCGCCGCCGACGACGGCCGCGGCCTCGACCACGTCGGCGTCCACGCCGGCCGCGCGCAGCGAGCCCGCCAGCGCGCCGCAGCGCTCGCGCAGCACGGCCGGGTCGGCGTGCAGGGCGTCGCGGGTGGGGGTGCCGGGGCTGCGCAGGGTGGCCTCCAGGGCGGCGAGGGTGAGCTTGTCCACGCGCAGCGCCCGCGCCAGGGGGTGCCGGCGCAGCCGCTCGACGAGGTCGGCGCGCCCGAGCAGCAGCCCGGCCTGCGGGCCGCCGAGCAGCTTGTCGCCGCTGGCGGTGACGAGGTCGGCGCCGGCGGCCAGGGTGGTGGCGGCGTCGGGCTCGTCGGGCAGCAGCGGCTCGGGGCGCAGCAGCCCGGAGCCGGTGTCGACGACGACGGGCACCCCCAGGCCGGTCAGCCCGGCGGGCTCGACGCCGGCGGTGAAGCCGGTGACGACGAAGTTGGAGGGGTGGACCTTGAGCACCACGCCGGTGTCCGGGCCGATCGCGGCGGCGTAGTCGGCGCGGGTGGTGCGGTTGGTGGTGCCGACCTCGCGCAGCCGGGCGCCGGTGGAGACGAGCAGGTCGGGCAGGCGGAAGCCGTCGCCGATCTCGACCATCTCGCCGCGGCTGACGACGACCTCCCGCCCGGCGGCCAGCGCGGTGGCGGCCAGGACGAGGGCGGCGGCGCCGTTGTTGACGACGTGCACGTCCTGCGCCTCGGGCACGGCCTCGCGCAGGGCGGCCAGGGCGCCGCGGCCGCGGCGGGCGCGCCGGCCGGTGGCCAGGTCCAGCTCCACGTCGGTGGCGCCGGCGGCGGTGGCGACGGCCTCGACGGCGGCGGGGGCCAGCTGGGCGCGGCCGAGGTTGGTGTGCAGGACGGTGCCGGTGGCGTTGAGCACGCGGCGCACGGTGGAGGGGGC
>NZ_JAAALM010000541.1 GCF_009906395.1 Kineococcus indalonis | reverse complement strand
GGGCGAGGGGGTCCTCGCCCCCACCGCCCCCGGCCGCTTCGCCGTGCAGTCCTACCTGGACCACCACGCCACCAAGCTCGTGCACCGCTTCGACGCCGGCAGCTACGTCACCCTCACCGACGCCCTGAACACCTGGGACGTCGGGTTCCGCCGCGGCGGAACCGACGCCGCCCTGGCCGCCATCGGCACGCCGCTGGTGGTGGCCGCCGTGGACTCCGACCGCCTGTACCCGGTGGCCGACTCCGAGCGCATCGCCGCCTCCCCGGCCGCCGTCGGCGGCCTGCGCCTGGTCACCTCCACCGCCGGCCACGACGGGTTCCTCGTCGAGTCCGACCAGATCGCGCCCCTCGTGCGGGAGGTCCTCGACCTCGGCTCGCGCTGACGCTGCACGCCGTAACAGGGTGGTGACGCAGGGGCAACGGCTCCTTCACGCGACGCTGCCACCGTCACCGGGGTGACCACCACCGAGAACCCCGGCGGGCTGCGCCTCGCGGGCGGGCGCCACCCCGTCGACGAGGTCCCGCCGCTGCGCGCCCTGGCGCCGCTGGGTCTGCAGCACGTGCTCGCCGTGTACGCCGGCGCCGTCGCCGTGCCGCTCATCGTGGGCGGTGCCATGGTCTCGGCCGGCGAGCTGCGCGCCGAGGACCTGCCGCACCTGATCGTCGCCGACCTCTTCGTCGCCGGCATCGCCACCCTGCTGCAGTCGGTGGGGTTCTGGCGCCTCGGCGTCCGCCTGCCCATCGTGCAGGGCGTCACCTTCGCCGCCGTCGGGCCGATGGTGACCATCGGCACCCAGCACGGCATCACCG
The DNA here is from genome assembly GCF_009906395.1 of Kineococcus indalonis. Taxonomy (GTDB): domain Bacteria; phylum Actinomycetota; class Actinomycetes; order Actinomycetales; family Kineococcaceae; genus Kineococcus; species Kineococcus indalonis. The sequence goes on along the minus strand of NZ_JAAALM010000541.1, from coordinate 1,807 downwards.
CCGTCTACGGCTCCGTCATCGCCTGCGGGCTGTTCATCCTGCTGCTCGCACCGGTGTTCTCCTCGCTGCTGCGGTTCTTCCCGCCCCTGGTGACCGGCACCGTCATCCTCCTCATCGGCCTCTCCCTCATGGACGTCGCCGCCGGCTGGGCCGGCGGCGGCGCCGCCGCGCAGGACTTCGGCGCCCCCGGCCACCTGCTGCTGGCGCTGGCCACCCTCGTCGTGGTGCTGCTCGTCGAGCGGTTCGGCCCGCCCGCGCTGGCGCGCGTGGCGGTGCTGCTGGGCATCGTCGCCGGCACGGCGCTGGCCGCGCTGCTCGGGCGGGTGGACGTCACCGGGGTGGGGGAGCAGGCGTGGTTCGCGGTGCCGCAGCCGTTCGCGTTCGGCTGGCCCACGTTCCAGCTCGGGGCCGTGCTCGCGATGTGCGTGGTGGGCCTGGTCGTCATGACCGAGACCACCGGCGACATGCTCGCGGTCGGCGAGATCGTCGGCAGGCCCGTGGGGCGCCGGCAGATCGCCGACGGCATGCGCGCCGACGGCGTCTCCACGGTCCTCGGCGGAGTCTTCAACACCTTCCCCTACACGGCGTTCGCGCAGAACGTCGGACTCGTCGGCCTGTCCGGGGTGCGCTCCCGGCACGTGGCGACCTTCGCCGGCGGCGTGCTCATCGCGCTGGGCCTGGTGCCCAAGCTGGGTGCGGTCGTGGGCGCGGTGCCCGTGGCCGTGCTGGGCGGGGCGGGCGTGGCGCTGTTCGGCACGGTGGCCGCCAGCGGCATCCGCACCCTGGCCTCCTGCCGCCTGGACTCCCGCGCCCTGATGGTGGTCGCCGTCTCGCTCGGGGTGGGGATGCTGCCCACGGTGAGCCCGGAGATCTACTCCCGCACCCCGGACTGGTTCCAGACGGTGTTCGACTCCGGCATCTCCTCCGGCGCCCTCGTCGCCGTGGTGCTGCACCGGCTGCTGTGCATCAGCCGGCACACCGAGGCCGAGCGGGTGGTGCTCAGGCCTCGCCCATGACCAGGCCCTCGATGGTGTGCTTCTGCGTGATGGGCGTCAGCTCGTCGACGACGGGGCACCTCAGGTGGGCCCTGACCCGCTCGGGCAGGTGCTCCCAGTACCGCTTCGTGACGGCCGTGTCGTGGTGCTCGGCGTTGCCGGCGCCGGGGGCGTCGACGCCGAGGACGAGGACGGGGCGGGCCTTGTCGGAGAAGTTCCTGGTGCCGCGGTGGATCGTCAGCGCCGAGCGGGCGGAGATGTCGCCGCGGCGGGGGTGCTTGCGCACGGCGCGCTCCTCGTAGCGCGGGTACAGCGACTTCGGGGGGAACATCCCGTGGTCGAACTCCGCCCCGTCGTCGAACTGGGTGCCGGGGGCCACCTCGAAGGGGCCCATGTCCTCCTCGGTGTCCACGGCGGTGAGGTTGAACGCCAGGGAGGTCAGGCGCCCCTCGCGGCGGGTCTCCTCCGGGGCGGGGAAGTCGCGGTGCCAGGGCTGGTTGACGGCGCCGGCGAAGGGGACGTCGAAGCCGAGCTCGACGATCTCGTAGTCCTCGCCGAGCACCGCGGTGCACAGCTCGCGCACCCACGGGTGGTCCACGAGGTCGACGAAGCCGCGCAGCTGCTCGGGGTGGATCTCCACGTACCAGCGGTTCGGGCCGCGGCCCACGGCGCCGTCGGGGCGGGAGCGGGCCTCCTCGAAGGCGGCTTCGACGTCCTCGCGCACGCGGTCGGCCCACTCGGTGCTGAAGGCGCCCCTGCAGGCGACGATCCCGTCGCGGTACAGGGTGCGCACGAGCTCCTCGGTGCTGGGC
>NZ_JAAALM010000540.1 GCF_009906395.1 Kineococcus indalonis | reverse complement strand
GGGCGGCGCCGCGGGGGCGCGCGCGGGTGCGGGGCGGTCAGCCGGCGACGGTGGCGGCGCCGCCCCGGGGACACGACGGGGGCGTGGCGCACGGGCTCACGACGGCTTGCCTCCTGCTCGGGAAGGCCGCGGGCACCTCGGGTGCCGGACGGCCACACGCTTGCGGGACGCTCCGTCCCGCCGGGCTTTCACCTGGAGCACCCCACCGCGGACGAGGGTTGCCGGTCAGCAAGCCAGGGCTTGACGCTGACGCTCGATGCCACCGGCGATCGTACGAGGGTCGCGCGCGGGGCGTCAAAACGCCCCGGCGCGGGGTCCGGCCGGGCGCCTCAACCGGCGCGCCCGGCCTCCACGACCCGCACGGCCCGCAGCGGCAGCAGCCACCAGCACAGGACGACCAGCAGCCCGACGAAGCCGGCGGCGGCCAGGCCGGCGGGCCGCCCGCCCACGACGTCCACGACCAGCAGGACGCCGCCGGTGACGACGAGCCCGACGGTGGCCAGCCCCGCCTTGGCGTAGCGGGTGCCGACGTCCACCAGGCGGGCCTTGGAGCGGCGGCGGAACAGCGCCCGGTGGTACCCCACGGGCGCGACGAAGAGCACGATGGCGGTGACGGCGAGGAGCAGCACCGCGACGTACACGCCGCGCTGGTAGCGGTCCAGCTCCTCGAAGCGCGACTGGAACGGCAGCGTCATGAGGAAGCCGGCGAGCAGCTGCACGCCGGTCTGCACCACCCGCAGCTCCTGGAGCAGCTCGACCCAGTTGCGGTCCATGCGCTCCGTGGGCGTCTCCCGGCGCAGCCCCGCGTAGGGGTCGTCGGGATCGCCGGCGGCCCCGTCAGGGGTCAGCGGGCACCGCCGTCGTCGGGGTCGTCGACGAGGCCGGGCTCCTCGCGCTCGTCGGCGTCGACGGGGTCGGGCCGCTCGGCGGCGCGGCGCAGCCGCTCCTGCTCGGCGGCGTCCTCCACGGCCTCGGCGTCCTCCGGGCCCGGGGCGCTGTCGGGGGTGAAGTCCTCGGGGTCGGTCTCGCTCACGGCCCCACCCTGCCGCGCGCGCCCGGCGACGTCGACCCGGGGGCGGCGGCGCCCTCCAGCCGCAGCAGCAGCCGCTTGGCGTCGGGGCCGCCGAGGTAGCCGCCGGCGCTGCCGTCGCCGCGCACGACGCGGTGGCAGGGCACCAGCAGCGGCAGCGGGTTGCGGGCGCAGGCGGTGCCGACGGCGCGCACGGCGCGGGGGCTGCCGGCGGCCTCGGCGACGCGGGCGTAGGTGGCGGTGGTGCCGTAGGCCAGGCCGCCCAGCACGGTGAGGACGTCGCGGCGGAAGCCCCGCGCCAGGGACAGGTCCAGCGGCACCTCGAAGCGCTCGCGGTGCCCGGCGAAGTACTCCTCGAGCTGGCGGGCGGCGGTCTCCAGCCGGCCCGGGTCGCGCAGCACGCGCGGGCTGAGCCGGGCGGCCAGGTCGGCCAGCACGGCGTCGTGGTCCTCGCGGCCGAAGGCGACCCGGGCGACGCCGCGCGGGGTGGCCGCCAGCAGCAGCGGCCCCACCGGGGAGTCGAGCGTCCGGTACGCCACGTCGAGCAGGTCCGCCCCGGCGGCCTCGCGCGCCAGCCGGGCGCGCAGCGCGTCCAGGCGCGCGCCCGCGCCGGGCCCGCCCAGCAGCGCGGCCACCACCCCCCCGTCCACGTCCTCCTCGTCCACGACGTCCTCCTCGTCCTCGTCCACGACGTCCTCCTCGTCCTCGTCCACGACGCCCACCTCGTCCTCGGTCACGACGGCTCCTCCGGCTCCCAGGTCCTGCGCAGGGCGGCGACCCCGTCGGCCGCCGCGCGCCGGGCCGCCTCGGGGGTGCCGCCCACGAGGGCGGCGACCTGCGCGTGCGGCAGCCCGGCGAGGTGGTGGTAGGCCACGCACCGGCGCTGCTTGGGCGGCAGCGCCGCCACCGCCGCCCACAGCCGCGCGTCGCGCACCGGGTCGCCCTCGTGCGCCGGGACCGCGGTCTCGGGCACCTCGGCGGTGGGCACCGGCCGGCGGCGCGCGGCGCGGTGGGCGTCCAGCGCCTTGCGGTGCGCGATCGTCACCAGCCACGCCCGCACGTCGCTGCCCGGCGGCAGGGACGGGTAGGCGCGCAGCGCCGCCAGGAACGTCTCCGACCAGGCGTCGTCGGCGACGTCGGGGCCGACGACGGCCCGGCACACCCGCAGCACGAGCGGCCCGTGCCGCTGCACGACGGCCTCGAACGGCTCCAGCGGCTCCCCGGTGCGTCCCTCCACACCCCGTGGACGTCCCGCGGGGTCCGGGCGTGAGGTCGCGGAGGCGCTCACCCCCCGGGGCGCAGCGCAGGACCCGCGGCGGGGCCCGCGGCGGGGCCCGCGCGCAGCTGCAGCTCGGTGGGCGCCCGCACGGGCAGCACCACGACCGCGCCGTCGAAGAGGTTCGAGGCCCGGTGCGCCTCGCCGCTCAGCCGCCAGGAACCGTCGCCGCCGGGCTCGGCGAGCACCGGCACCGGCGGGCCGCCGGCCGGGTCCGCCGGCGCCGGGGCCAGCGCGGTGGCTCCCGCGGCGGTGCCGGCGGCGAGCCCGCGCACGGCGGCCGTCAGCGCGGTACCCGTGCGGGAGGGGTCGGCG
>NZ_JAAALM010000053.1 GCF_009906395.1 Kineococcus indalonis | reverse complement strand
GCGGGGGTGGGCTGGAGGTGACCGTGACCCTCTCGGTGGGGGTCGCCAGCGTCAGCGGCACCGGCGGCGGCGTCGACGGGTTGATGGCCGCCGCCGACAGCGCGCTGTACGAGGCCAAGCGGCGCGGGCGCGACCGCGTGGAGGCCTACGACCCGGCGCTGCGCCGGCAGGTGCTGCGCCGCCTGAGCATGGAGCGCCAGCTGCGCCGGGCGCTGGACGGGCGGGAACTGGTGCTGCACTTCCAGCCCGTCGTCCGCGCCGGCGACCGGGTCGTCACCGGCGCCGAGGCGCTGCTGCGCTGGCAGCACCCCGAGCAGGGCCTGCTGCCGCCGGCGGTGTTCCTGCCCCTGGCCCAGGACAGCGGCCTGATGCCCCGGGTGTGCGAGTGGGTCCTGCACCACGCCAGCGCCCAGGCCGCCGCCTGGGCGCGCACGTGCTCCCGCCCGCCGCGGGTCTTCATCAACCTGGACCGCCACCAGCTCACCGACGACCAGCTGCCCGCCCTGCTGGCCGCGGTCACCGCCCAGGAGCACGCCGACGCCGCCGGCATCACGCTGGAGCTGAGCGAGAGCCTGCTCAGCGAGGACCTGGCGCAGGTCGGTGCCCTGCTGCGGCGCGTGCGCGGCACCGGCGTGGGCATCGCCCTGGACGACTTCGGCGCCGGCATCACCGCCCTGGGCTGGCTGCAGCAGCTGCCGCTGGACCTGCTGAAGCTGGACCGCCGCCTCACCGCGGACCTGGAGCGGCCGGCCGGCAGGGCCGTCGTGCGAGCGGTCCTCGACCTGGCGCCGCAGCTGGGCATCGACACCCTCGCCGAGGGGGTGGAGGACGCGCAGCAGGCCGCCGACCTGACCGGGCTGGGGTGCGGCTACCTGCAGGGTTTCCACCTGGGCCGCCCCCAGCCCGCCGAGCAGTTCAGCGCCCTGCTCACCGCCTGAGCACGCGGGGGTGCGGAGCCTGACCCCGGCTCCTGCTCAACCGGGGCCAGGCTTCCCCCTGCACCACCCGCGCCGTTCGCGCAGCGCGGGCTCACCCGGGGACCTGGTGGGACGGAGGTGGGACCGGGCCACATCGTCGGGGCCCTTCGCGGCGACGCCTCCGAGCACCAGCCCCTCGGGCTGATCGGTCGCCGCACCGGGTCCGGGACGCGGAACCCCCAGTAGAGCACACGCCGCCGGTGCGGAGAACGGTTGCGGCCGGTGGCCTGCGCCGGGGGAGCCGGTCCACCGCAGGCGCCGCGGAACCGGTCTGCGCGCGGGTGCGCGGGGACGGCGGCGGTCCCTGCCGCGGTTCCCGGGGGACGTCGTCACCGTTCCCCGCCACCTCCCGCGGTGGCGGGGCGCGTGCTGCGCGCTGCACCGCCCGCCGGGTCCTGCGCCGCCGGGTCCTCCAGGTAGACCAGGTCGTTGCCGTCGGGGTCGCTGAAGTGGAACATCGCCGGCACGCCCTCCCAGCGCAGCACCTCCTCGTTGTGCAGCACCACGCCCTCCGCACCGGCCAGCCGCGCGTGCGCGGCGTCCGCGTCGGCGGTGCCCAGCCGCACCGCCATCGGCAGCGGGCTGCCCACGGGCAGCAGCACCAGGCCGACCTCCGAGCCGGGCGGCACCACCTCCACCATCCGGACCCCCGGCCACACCTCCACGTCGTGCCGCACCGCGCACCCCAGCACGCCGGTGTAGAAGGCCAGCGCCGCGTCCTGGTCGGCCACCGGCAGCGCCACGCTCAGCACCCTCGTCGTCATCGCCACACCGTTCAGACGGTGGCGGGGGCCGGAACTCACCGGTCCCGCGGCGCGACGTCCGGTGCCCGGGCGTCCCCGGGCGTCCCCGGGCGTCCCTGGGGTTCCAGGGCCTCCTCCTGAGCCTCGGCGCGCACGCGGGCCGCTGCCCGGCACGCGCGTCAACGCGGGCGGGCCCGGACCAGTCGGCCCAGCCAGCCCGGGGAGCGCCGCCGCGCCGGCGGGGACAGCGCGGCCAGCCACGGCGTCAGCACCGGCGCAACGTCGCGGTAGGTGCCCGCCGGGGTGACCACGTGCAGCACCAGCGCGGGGAAGGAGGACAGGCGCGCCCCGCCGCTCCACAGCGATCGCACGACCGCCACGACGTCCTCGTGCGGCACCAGCAGCTCGGCGCCCTCCACGCGCACGTCGGCGTCGCCGGAGGCGCGCAGCAGCACCTCCAGCCGCGGCGGTCCCTGCAGCTCCACGAGCGCCTCGTGGGAGAAGAAGCCGGGGGAAGCGTCGGCGCGCGCGAACGCCCCGCCGGTGATCCCGGCGGAGGTGACGTCGTCGCCGACGTCCTCGCTGACGCGCACCGACCGACCGCGCTCGCCGGCCAGGGCTCGCAGGCCGTCCAGCACACCCTGGGTGCTCACCGGTGCAGCGTCGCACGGTTCCCGGTGCTGCTGCCGCCGGAGCAGCTCGTCCGGCTCGACGGCGGCGGTGCTCTCCTCCACCCGCGCCACCCGGCGGGTGCCGGGGACGGGGGTGATGTCCTCCCCGCGGGTGAGCAGCCAGGCCAGCGCGGTCTGCGCCGCGCTGGCGCCGATCTGCGCGCCGACGGCTCGGACCTGCTCCACCAGGGCCAGGTTGCGCCGGGAGTTCTCCCCGGTGAAGCGCGGGTCGGTCCTGCGCCAGTCGTCCTCGGCGAAGTCGTCCTCGGCGAAGTCGTCCACGGTGCGGATCCGGCCGGTGAGCAACCCGTGGCCCAGGGGCGAGCAGGGCACCAGGCCGGTGCCCAGCTCGCGCGGGACGGGGAGGACCTCCTCCTCCACGTCGCGGGTCCACAGCGAGCACTCGCTCTGCAGGGCCGTGACCGGGGTGATCGCGTGGGCGCGGCGGATCGTGGCCGGCGAGGCCTCGGACAGGCCGAAGTGCACGACCTCGCCCTCGGCGATGAGTTCCGCGACCGCGCCGGCGGTCTCCTCGATCGGGGTTCGCGGGTCCACGCGGTGCTGGTGGTGCAGGTCGATGCGGTCGGTGCCCAGCCGGCGCAGCGATCCCTCGACGGCGGTGCGGATGTCCGCCGGGCTGCTGTCGGGAGTGCCCGCTGCGCCGCCGGCGTGGGGGGAGCAGCCCGAACTTCGTGGCGAGGACGACCTGGTCGCGGCGGCCGGCGATCGCGCGACCGACGATCTCCTCGCTCAGGTACGGGCCGTAGACCTCCGCGGTGTCCAGGTGGGTGACGCCGAGGTCGAGGTCGAGGGCGCGGTGGACGGCGCGGTGGACGGCGGGAGTGGACTCGGCGTGGTCCAGGGCGCCTCCGCTGGTGTGGGTGCCGGCCGCGCTCGAGACGACCCGGCTCACCCGTGGACGGCGCAGCGGGCCGGGTCGTGGGGTGGACCCCGGCGGTGGTTCCCGGGGGTCTGCTCAGCGCCGGGGCAGGGTGCTGAGCGCGGCCGAGCGCTGCCGCAGCAGGTCGGAGCAGGTGCCGTCGCGCTCGGCCCGCTGATGTCCATGGTCTTTCCTCTGCTCGTCGGTGCAACTGGTGCCCGAGCAGGGTGCGACGGGCCCGGTGCGCCCGGGCAGGTCCCCGTCGATCCGGGGAGCTGCAGGACCCCTCTGCGCACCCCCGGGCGCGGCGCGAGCGGCGGTGGCGTCGTCGCCGTGGCAGCGGCGAGGGCGGACGGTGCGGCGGACGGTGCGGCGGACGGCGGGACGAGCGGTGCGGGGAACCGGCTGGGGGAGTACCTGCGGGCCCGGCGGGCGCTGGTCACCCCCGAGCAGGTGGGGCTGGCGGGCGGGTCGCGGCGGCGGGTGACGGGTCTGCGGCGCGAGGAGGTCGCGCTGCTGGCGGGGGTGAGCGCCGACCACCTGCGCCTCGAACGCGGCCGCAACCCCTCCCCGCAGGTGCTCGAGGCGCTGGCGCGGGTCCTGCTCCTGGACGAGCTGGAGACGCAGTACCTGCTGCAGCTCGCGCGGCCGGTCCCCCGCACCCGTTCCGCCGCCCGCCGGCGCGCCCCGGCGCAGCGCGTCCCCCCGCGCCTGCACCACCTGCTGGCGGCGCTGCAGGTGCCGGCGTTCGTCGAGGGCCGCACCTTCGACGTGCTGGCCTCCAACGCGTCGGCCGTCGCGTTCTCGCCGCGGCTGCGGGTGGGGCAGAACCGGTTGCGCTCGCCACCGGCTCCGCCGACGGCGCGGCCCCCGGTGCGCGCGGTGCCGTCGGCGACGCCCGCGTCGTCGAGCTGGTCGGCGAGCTGGCCCTGGCCAGTGCCCGCTTCCGGGCGTCGTGGGAGCGCCACGACGTGCGCCGGCTGACGGGCGGCACCACGGTCGTGGACCACCCCGTCGTCGGCGAGCTTCAGGCGCCGGCGCCGCCGTCGACCGGCACGATCGCCCCGGTCACCATGGACGCGCGGTCGCTGAGCAGCCAGGCGGCCACCTCGGCGACCTCGCGGGGTTCGGCCATGCGGCCCAGCGGGACGGTGGCGTTGATCCGGTCGGTGATGCCGGGCGTGGCCGCTTCCCACTCCTCGATCATCCGCGTCGCCGTGCCACCCGGGGTGATGCCGTTGACCCGGATGCCGTACCGCCCCCAGGTCGCCGCGGCGGTCTCCGTGATGCTGTTCAGCGCGCGCTTCATCGCGCCGTAGGCCGGCAGCGCGGGGTTCGCGCGGCGGCTGCCGATGCTGGAGGTGTTCACGATCGCCGCACCCGCCGAACCGGGGGCCGCCGGCCTGCGGCGCATGAGCGCGGCCTGTGCGGTCATGGCGGTCCAGTGCGCTCGGAAGTTGACGGTGAACTGCTCGTCGATGTCCTCCTCGCTGGTGGCCTCCAGGGGGCCTGGCCGCTGGATCGTCCCGCCGTTGTTGAAGGCCCCGTCGAGGCGGCCGTGCAGCTGCTCGACGCGGTCGACGGCCGCGCGGATGCTCGCGCTGTCGGCCAGGTCCAGGGCGACCGTGTCAGCCCTGCCGCCGTCGGCGCGGATCCGGCCGGCGAGGAGGTCCAGGGCGTCGGTGCTGCGGGCGGCGAGCACGACGGCGGCGCCCTCCTCGGCGAACAGGTGCGCCGCGGCGGCGCCGATGCCGCGGCTGGCACCGGTGATCAGGACGACCTTGCCGGTCAGCAGGCCGGTCGCGGTGGTGCTGGTGCTGGTGGTGTCGGTGGAGCTCGTCATGGCCACCACGCTGCCCCGGTCCGCGACCCGCAGGCAGGCACAAGCCGTACCAGGGTGCGGGTCCGGGGCGCGTGCAGACTGGGGGGGTGGACAAGCAGGAGCTCGGCGCCTTCCTCCGCAGCCGTCGCGAGCGGCTGCGCCCGCAGGACGTCGGCCTGTCCGCGGGAGCGCGGCGCCGGACACCGGGGCTGCGCCGCGAGGAGGTCGCGGTGCTGGCGCACATCTCCACCGAGTACTACGTCCGCCTCGAGCAGGGACGGGCGCCCCGCCCCTCGGCCGAGGTCCTGGCCGCGATCGCCGGCGCGCTGCGGCTGACCGGCGCCGAGTCCGAGCACCTGCACCTCGTGGCCGGCACCGCCCCGCTGCGCGGCGGCTCGCACCGGCGCGACGTGCGCCCCAGCATCCTGGCGCTGCTGCACCGGCTGCCGCAGACGGCCGGCTTCGTCGTCTCGGCCGCCTTCGAGGTGCTGGCGTGGAACGAGCTGGCGGCGGCGCTCATGGAGGACTTCGCCGAGCTGGCTCCCCGGGAGCGCAACCTCGCGCGCAAGGCGTTCCTCGAGCCGTCGGGACCCGGCGGGCGGGGCGGTGCGCTGTACGGCGTGTCCGACGCGGCGGAGTTCCGCCTCGACGTGGTCGGGCAGCTGCGCTCGGCGCGGGCCCGCTACCCCGCCGACCCCGCGGTCGGCGAGCTGGTCGAGGAGCTGCGCGCGGGCAGCGCCGACTTCGCCCGGCTGTGGGAGCGCCACGACGTGCAGGCGGCGCCGGTGCTCACCAAGACCTTCCAGCACCCGCTGGTCGGGGAGGTGGTCGTCGACTGCGACTCCCTCGCGCTCGCCGACCGCGATCAGCACCTGGTGCTCTACACCGCACCGTCCGGGTCCCGCAGCGCGCAGGCCCTCGCGTTCCTGGACGCCTCGGGGCCGTCGACGACGCTGCGCGCCCTCAGGACCTCGTGAACGTCAGGTGCGTGACCCCGCTCGGGGTGGAGACCACCTCGACGTCGTAGCCGGCCTCCAGGGCCTCCAGGGCCTCCAGGGCCTCCAGGCCGTCCCGCAACCGCACCCCGCGACCCAGCACGATCGGGACCTGCACCAGGTGCGCGTGGTCGACGAGCCCGGCGGCGAGGAGGTCGCGGGCGACGGTCGGGCCGTCGCCGATGCGCACGTCCCGGCCGGCGGCCGCCGCGCGCGCGACGTCGAGCGCCTCGGCCGGGGAGGCGTCGAGGGAGTGGAACGTGGTGCCGCCCTCCATCTCGACCGGCGGCCGCGGGGAGCGGGTGAGCACGAAGGTCGGGGTGTGGAACGGCGGGTCCGGCCCCACCAGCCCCTCCACCCGGGGTCCTCCTGCCAGCCCGGGGGACCGAACTCGCCCGCGCCCGTGATCTCGGCGCCGATGCCGCTCCCGTGCTGCTGAGCGAGCGCGTCGTCGACGCCGGAGGTGCCGCCGTCGCGTCCCGGGATCGGTGCGCCGAAGCGGGTGGCGATCATCCACTCGTGCAACCGGTGGCCGGCGTGGCCCGTGGGCGCCTCGGCGGACTGCGGCTCACCGGTGGCGAAACCGTCCAGGGAGAGGGGGAGGTCGTGGATGCGGGTCCGGCTCACTGCGTGCCCCGGCCGGTGCGTGGACCGCTGCGTGGACGTTCCGCGAGCGGTCCCAGGACGTCCTGCACGTCGGCGTCCAGGCTCAGCGTCTGCAGGACCGCGGTGAGCCGGCGCTCCTCGTAGCGGAAGTGCGACTCCATCACGGCCTCGACGCCCTCCAGGTGGCGGTCCAGCTCGGCGGGGCCGGCCGAGCGCTCGACGGCGGCCTGCAACCCGGCGAGCAGGTGCGCGATCATCGAGTGGTCCTGCCGGAGCTCGCGCAGCGCCTCGCGCAGGTTCGGGTGCTGCTGCGCCAGGGCGGGGAACATCTCGCGCTCCTCGCCCTCGTGGTGACCGGTCAGGGCCACGCAGAAACCGTGGCAGTGCAGCAGCAGGTCCCGGGCGGCAGGTGCCGGCGCCTCAGTGCCGTGCGCGAGCGCCCCGCGCGTGAGGCGCAGCGCCTCGCGCAAGCGCTCGTGCACGGCGAGCAGCTCCCGGCTCCAGGTCAGCAGCCTGGTCTTCTCGCCCTCACCCACGGGGGGCGGGCGAAGGGGACGACACCACCAGCGTCGTGCTCCTCCGTTCCGGCGCCTCCATGCCTGGCACGGTCTGCCACCGGCACGCGACGGTGCGGCGACTGTAGCGCCGGACACCGGGGCGCACCAGGGAGCCCGGGCGCCGCTCGGCACCGGTGGGTCCACGCCGCCGCACGGGTCGTGAGGGGGTCAGCGCTGTGCAGGTCCACGACGATGCCGGGAGCAGACGATGCCGGGAACGCCACGACCCGTCGTGCACTTCGAGGTCATCGGCGAGGACGCGCGGGCGCTGCGCGGCGACTTCGCGCAGCTGTTCGGGTGGGACTTCGACACCTCCTCCCCGGTGGCGGGCGAGGTGTCCACCCCGGGCGGGTACGGCTTCACCGACCCCGGTCGCACCCCGCGGGGTGCGGACGCGCCCGGTGGTGCGGGTGACGGGTCCCGTGACGGCACCGTCGGGCCTGGTCGTGACCCACGCCCGCGATCCGGCGGGGAACCTCCTGGGCCTGGCCTCCGCGCGCTGAGCGGCTGTTCCAGGTGCGGGGTGAGGGCTGCGCCAGGACCCCTCGGCGCGGCAGGACGTGGAAGCCGACGCTGCCGGGCCGTCGGCTGATCACCGCGGCGGTGGTGCCCAGCGCATCGGCACGCTCGGTCAACCCGCGCCGGAAGCCCTGATCGCACCGGACCTGCCGCAGGTCCGGGAACTGCTCGGGCAGTTCGTCCAGCAGGTCGATGCCGCCGGCGGTCCCGCTGATCGCCCCGCCGGTGACCTGCACCGCCAGCAGGTCGCCCTCGACGTCGACCGCGGTCATCCGCTTGCGCCCGTCGACCTTCCCGCCCGCGTCGCAGGAACGCCCGTGCCCGCCTTCGCTGCTGCGGACGGACCGGGAGTCGATGACGAAGGCGCTGGCCGCGACCGCTCGGCCTCGCGGGGCCCGAGACGCCGAACGCGGCGAGGCCGCGAGGCCGCGGTGGCGTCGCTGCGTTCGGCCCTTCCGACGCGTCCGGTCCGTTCCGTGTCGCGGGCGCGATGCAGCCGATGCGACGCCGCTCGACGGCGTGGCGGGTCGTGGACACGTGGCGGCCGCGGGCAGGTGGCGACGTGGTTCCTGGCGAGGGTTGACACGGCTTGGCTAGAGAAAATAGCTTTGCGATACGGCTACTAGCGTTAGCCGCCACCGCCGGCTCCCAGACCCGCACGACGGTGCCCCAGCAGCCGAGTCGAAGGACTGATCATGAGCAAGCCGTACACCGACGCAGGCACCGTCCCCGTCAACGAATCGCAGCCGGTCATCACCTACCACCCGGTCACGGTCGAGGCCCCGGGCCGCCCCGCCCCCCTCGAAGTGAAGGTCTCCGTGCCCGCCACGGGCACCGACCTGCCGGTCATCGTCCTCTCCCACGGTCACGGCGCGTCCAACTTCCTGGCCTCCATGAAGGGCTACGCCCCGGTGGTCGAGTTCTGGGCCGCCCACGGCTTCGCCGTCATCCAGCCCACGCACCTCGACGCCAACGAGCTCGGCCTGCGCGATGCCGACCTCCCGGACGCACCGCTCTTCTGGCGCGACCGGGCGAGCGACGTGCGCCACGTCCTCGACCACCTCGGCGACATCCAGGACCAGGTTCCCGGCCTCGCCGCCCGCGGGCTCGACGCCGGACGAGTCGCCGCTGTCGGTCACTCCCTGGGAGGCATGACCGTCGCGTCCCTGCTGGGCATGCAGGTCCTGGACCCTGCCGACCAGCGCGCCAAGGACCTCTCCGACCCTCGCATCAAGGCCGGCGTCGTCATCGGCGCTCCCGGAGCAGGCCACGACCTGGCGGACTGGGCGCGTGAGAACTACCCCGTCCTGCAGTACCTCGACTTCAGCGCCATGACGGGCACGGCTCTCGTCATCGCCGGCGACGCCGACCTCAACCCCTACTTCTCGGAGCGGATCAGCTACCGCTCCGACGCGTACACCCTCAGCCCGGGGCCCCACAAGACGCTCCTGACCTTCTTCGGAGCAGAGCACATCTACGGAGGCGTCTCCGGCTACGACGCGGGCGAGACCTCGGACGAGAACCCCGAGCGGGTCGCCACCCTGCGGGCCCTCGTGTGGGCGTACCTGCGCAGCCGCCTCTTCGCCGACGACCCCGCCTGGCGCAACGCCCTCGACGCCCTCGCCGACGACGAGCAGCCCCTGGCCGAGGTCGAGGCGAAGTAGCAGGCGCACCGACCTGAGCTCACCCCGGCCCTGACCTCGGGCGGCGGCCCGCGGGTCGCCGCCCGAGGTCGCTCCTCGCCAGCCTCACCCTGCTCGTGCGACTCGACGACGCCGTCCAGCTCGGCACCGGGACCAGCACCGGCACCCGCGCACGCCCCCGCCCTCGTCGTCGCTCCGGGCACGTTCGCGGCCGGCATCCTGGTCGCAGGCGCGTTCTGCCTCGCGGGGTCCGAGGCCGCCGTGGGCCTCCACGCGCTGAGTGCTCTGACGGGGTGGCGTGGGGGGCCTGCAGCGCCTGGGTCTTCCCGGCGCGAGCCGGAGTGGAACCACCCGCCGTCGCACGGGGCGACGTGCTCGCCAGATCCGCTGCCCGGACGGGTCTCGATGTGCTCCCACCAGCCGGGTGCACGGTCGACCAGGGGTTCGGTCAGTCCTCCTCGAACCGCCCAGGCTCCCCCCCCGGCTGTCGACCCGCGGAGGATGAACGTCACGGCGACGCCGAGGAAGCATCCCCGGCGAGCTTCGTGAGCGGCCTTCACGCTCGTGCTGGACGCGGAGCAGGACCGGAGGGCGCAAGCGCCGGCGACGTCGGTGGCACCGGCCCGGCCGCGCGACCACGCGGGGCGTTGCCAGGGTGTCGGCGACCAGGTCCGCGCGCACGGTCGTGCCGCTCGCGACCCTCGAACGGGTCGACTGGTCCGACGACCGCCGCCTGCACGCCGAGCTCGGCGACGTCGCGCCCGCCGAGCACGAGGTCACCCACGACCCGATCACAGCGTCGTCAGCGCCGGAGACCAGGGGAAAGGCTCTGCTGAAGCCGGGGCGGGTCAGCGGGCCCGCTTCGTCACGCACCGCCGCAACTAATCGTGCTACCTTGTGGCTAATCCAAGTACCCGCCATTGGGTGCGGCTGCTGCATCGATGCGACTGGTTCCGATCATGAGGCTCTCGAACTGCGCGCACCCCGCCCCGCGAGGGTGCGGAGCGCGGGCTCGCCATGCCTAGAGCAGGCCTCGACGCCGCCACCGTCACCCGCGCAGCAGCCGAGGTCGTCGATGAAGTCGGCTACGCCAGCCTCACGATGGGGCTGGTCGCGGACAGGCTCGGGGTGCGGGCGCCGTCCCTCTACAAGCACGTGGCAGGGCAGGCGGATCTCAGTCGCCGCATCGCAGTGCTGGCGGTCACCGAGATCGGCGACGCTCTCCGCAACGCGATGCAGGGCAAGTCGGAGCGTCAGGCGCTCGAAGCCGCCGCCCACGCGACACGGCGGTATGCCCGGGAGTCCCCTGGTCGCTTCGCGGCCACCTTGTACAACACGGCGACCGGTCCTGGGGATCCGCTCCACCTCGCGTGGCTGCGGGTCATCGAATCCCACCTGGCCATCCTGAGCGGGTACGAGATCCACGAGGAGGACACTCGGCACGCCCTTCAAATGCTCCGCAGCTTCCTGGACGGGTTCTGCTTGATCGAGCCGGCGGGAGACATGCACACCGAGGACGAGATCGAAGCCAGCTTCCGATGGCTGATCGCTTTCATCGACCGCGGACTTCGCGAGCTGTCCGACGTCACGCGCAGCGCTCGATCGAGGACGGCGGTGGCTTCGACCTCCACGAGCACGTCCGGCTCGACGAGGTAGCTCACGCCGATGGGGGGAGCGGGCGGCAGCGGTTGAGGTCGAGGCCGCCCGGGCGCGTTCCGAGCTGGGGTGAGGACGCGCCCCCTGCTGTGACCCGGACCGGAGCCGTGGTTCGGCGACCACCTCGGTCGGCAGCCGCGCAGCGGTCCTCCGACACCTCCCGTCGCGGCAGCACCGGCAGCACCTGCACCGTCGTGCCACCCGGGTCCGGAGGTGGTGCAGCACGTGAGAACCGTCTTCGGCGCCCCCTTGCCCACCAGATCAGCGTGGAGTCGACGTCGATCTCGCTGGCCAGGCACCAGGAGCGGTCCGCCGGCCGGAGCAGGTTCGGCGACTGCGGGCCGAACCCGTCGTCGGTGACCTGATGGCCCACGGCCAGCGCGGCACGCAGCGGCCCGGTCAGGAGCAGGTGGTCGCGCCCGGCTGGGTGCGCCGCCGGCCAGGGTGGGGGCGGGGGTGGCGATGGAGCGCCACTGCATCAGGGCGTGCGGGGGGAGAAGTCGACGGGGTGCGGGGCGCGCGTAGGCGGCGAACCCGGTGGGCACCGTGCACGCCACCGTGCTGCCGGAGCCGCGCGGCCGTCCGGCAGTCCCTCCGTGCTCACCGGCTCACCGGCTCACCGGCTCACCGGCTCACCGGCTCACCGGCTCACCGGCTCACCGGCTCACCGGCTCACCCGTGCTCGCCGGCTCACCGTGCCCGCGCTGCCCGCGCTGCCCGCTGCTGCCAGTGCGACCAGGCTGCTGCGGTGGCACCGTCCCGGAAACGCCTCACCAGTCCCCGCCGCCACCCTCGCCACCGGAGCCGACACCAGGCCCGCCGTCCGAACCGCCGTGGTGCCCGCCGTGGTCACCGTCGCCGGTGCTGCCCGGGGTCGTGTCGGAGGAGGAGCCGGTGCACCTGAGGGCCTGGGCGCGCACGGCCACCGCGGTCTCCAGGTCCTCCAGCGCCTCCCGCAGCTGCGGAGCCAGGGCCCGGGCGTCGGCGAGGACGTCGGCGGCCTCGTCGAGGCCCGCTGCGCCCGGCAGGTGCCCGACCACCTCCCGCAGGCACCCGGCACCGGCGAGCAGCACGAGGAGGCTGACCGTCGCCGGGTCGACCGCCGGCGCCCCGCCCGCCCGGTGCGGGAGACGGGTGGCCAGCAGCGCCGCGCGCAGCTGCACCTGCAGCGCGGCGACGGAACCCTCGCGGGGGAACCACCGCACGCGGGTCAGCACGAGCAGGCGCCGGCGGCGTTCGGTGCGCAGCGCACCGGCCTCGCCCAGGGCGCTCGCCGCGTCCTCCCACAGCCGTTCGCCCGCCAGCGCGCGCACGGTGCGCGCGGCGTCCCCGGCGCCGGCGGTGACCGCCGTCAGCGCCGCGGTGAGCCGGGGTGCGGGCTGCGGCCCGGGCCGCACGCGCAGCGCGCCGCTCGCGGGGTCGGCCTGGAGGTGGCGCAGCAGGACCAGTTCGCTGAGCAGGGCACCGGCCAGGACGGTGGCCGCGGCCCGGGCGGGCAGGCGCCGCCGGCCCTGGGCGTCGAGCAGGAGCAGGGCGGCCCGGTCGGCGATCAGCACGGGGAGAACCTAGGAGGTCCCCCGCGGGGCTGGGCGGCGTTTTCGCTCCGCGCTGGGACGCGCACGGCAGGACCGTGGTCCGTCGCGTGCCGGCTGGATCGGCGGGTCCGGGCCGGCCAGGGCGAACCCCGCGACCGCTCGGCGCTGCTCGTCGACGACCGTGCGGGCCCGAGCCCGGTGGCCGTCGGCGTGCACGGCGGCGCTGAGCCCGGCCTGCGCCACGCGGTCCGCGACGTCCTCTCCGACCGGGCCGGCGCCGATGACGACGTCGCGTGTGCTGCCGGTGGGGGTCGTGCTGCCGGCGCCGGTGCTGAGGGAGGTGCCGGTGTTCACCTCGTCGTTCCCCCGGTGGTGCCGGTGTGCGGGTCGGTGCTCCTGCTGGTGCGGGCGTCAGCTGGTGCGGGCGTCAGCTGGTGCGGGCGGCGCGACGCAGGCGCAGGGCGGAGATGAGGAGGAGGACCGCGCCCGGGACGGCGTAGGCGGCGGCGGGGGCCAGGCTGGGGGTGGC
>NZ_JAAALM010000539.1 GCF_009906395.1 Kineococcus indalonis | reverse complement strand
ACCAGGGGGTGGGCCCGGGGGTGGACGTGCGGGCCGCCGCCCGGCGCCAGGTGCGCACCCGCGCGCCCGGCGCGGGCCCGGCCGGGGACGGCGCCGCGGTGCAGCTGGCCCTCGACCTCGGCGACGGCGCCGAGGAACCGGTCGCCTCCGGCCTGCCCGAGCTCGGCGCCTCCCAGCGGGTGCGCGCCGAGCTGGAGGTGCTGGGCCTGGACGTCAGCGCGCACGTCGTCACCGCGTACGTGCCGCTGCTGCGGGCGCTGGGCGTCACGCCGGCCCGCGAGCTGCTGCACCGGCGCAACGGCGCGGAGCTGCTGGTGGCCGGGGTGAAGGTCGCCACCCAGACCCCGCCGGTGCGCTCGGGCCGGCGGGTGGTGTTCCTCACCCTCGACGACTCCACCGGGCCCGCCGACGCGGCCTTCTTCGAGGACGCGCAGGACCCGTGGGCGGCCACCGTCTTCCACTCCTGGCTGCTGCTGGTGCGCGGGGTGCTGCGCCGCACCGGCCCGCGCGGGGTGTCGCTGCGCGCCACCGGCGCCTGGGAGCTGACGCAGCTGCACCGGCTGTGGAGCGCGCACGGCGAGCCCGCGGTGCGCGCGCTGCTGGACGCCGCCCCGGCGCGGCGCGCGGACCCGCCCCCGCGCGTGCTCGTGCACCCCAGCGGCTTCCGGCAGTCCCCGTACGCCGACCTGCGCCCGCCGGGCGAGGACGTGCGCGCCACCCGCCCGGCGGCCCGCGGCGCCGCCCCGCGGCGCCTGTGGAGCTCCAGCCCGGGCAGCTCGGGGTGGTGAGCCGGCGCGCGCCCCGGGTGGCGCCGCGGCCGGGTGCGCCCCGGTGTCTAGGGTGGGGGCCGTCCGCGAGCGCTGGGAGGAACGGGTGGCGAAGGAACGGGGCCGTCCGGCCACGTCGACGGTCCTCTGGGACGGGGTGCGGCGGCTGCTCGCCGACGCGGCCGGCCCGGCCGGCGGAGGCGGTGCGGCGCTGTCGGTGGTCGACCTCGGCGGCGGCACCGGCGGGCTGGCCGTGCGCGTGGCCGCGCTGGGGCACGACGTCGTGGTCGTCGACCCCTCCCCGGACGCCCTGGCGGCCCTGGAGCGGCGCACCGCCGAGGCCGGTCTGGCCGGCCGGGTGCGCTCGGTGCAGGGCGACGCCACCGAGCTGGCGGACCTGCTGCCCGCCGGCAGCGCCGACGTCCTGCTGTGCCACGGCGTGCTGGAGGTCGTGGACGACCCCGCCGCCGCGCTGCGGGCGGCGCGCGAGACCCTGCGCCCGGGCGGCCTGCTCAGCCTGCTCGTGGCGCAGTGGCCCGCGACGGTCCTGGCGCGGGTGCTGGCCGGGCAGCTGCCCCAGGCCCTGCACGCCCTGTCCGGCCCGGAGCACCGCTGGAGCGGCACCGACCCGCTGCACCGGCGCTTCGACCGCGCCTCGGCGACGCAGCTGGCCGAGGCGGCCGGCTTCACCGTCACCGCGGTGGAGGGCACCCGCACCTTCAGCGACCTGGTGCCCGCCGCCCGCGCGGAGGCCGAGCAGGACGTGGCGCTGCTGCGCGAGCTGGAGGCGCGCGCGGCCCGCTCCCCGGAGCTGCTGGCGCTGGCCGCGCACCTGCACCTGCACGCCCGCCGCTGACGCCCGCGCCCGCCGGCCACCGCGACCGGCGGCCCGGCGCGGCGCCGGGGGTGCGCGGTGAGCCCCGGCACCCCCGGTACCCCCAGCACCGCGGCCGCCGACGCGCCGGACGAGCGGGGCTGCTCGGTGCTGCACGTGGCGGTGGACGACCTCGCCGTCGCCGTGCGGCTGCTGCGCCACCCGGAGCTGACCGGCCTGCCGGTGGTCGTGGCCGGCGGGCGCGGGGTGGTGCTCTCGGCCTCCCCCCGCGCCCGCGAGGCCGGCGCGCACCCCGGCGCGCCGCTGGGCCGGGCCCGGCGGCTGTGCCCGGGGCTGACGGTGCTGGCCCGCGACCCGGGCGCGGAGCAGCGCGCCTGGGCCGGGGTGCTGGGGCTGCTGCGCTCCCTGACGCCCGCGGTGGAGGAGCTGCGGCCCGGCGCGGCGTGCCTGGAGGTGTCCGGCGCGGCGCGGCGCCTGGGTGGCCCGGGGCGCATCGCGCGCCTGGTGCGCGACGCGGTGGCCGACGAGCAGGGCCTGGCGTGCTCGGTGGGCGCCGGCCCCACCCGGCTGGTCGCCGCCCTGGCCGCCGGCGCGGCCGCCGCGCGGCCCGGGGGCGGGGTGCTCCTGGTGCCGCGCGCGCGGGCGCTGGGGTTCTTGCACGCCGCGCCGGCCGCGGCGCTGCCCGGGGTGGGCCGGCGCACCGCCGAGCTGCTGGAGCAGCTGGGCCTGCGCACCGCGGGGGACGTCGCCCACACCCCCGCGGCGACCCTGCGCCGGGCCCTGGGCGGGCGGGCCGGCGACCGGCTGCACGCCCTGGCCTGGGGTCGGGAGGAGGGCCCGCCGCCCGCGGCCGCGCCGCCGCCGGCCTCCCTGGGCGCCGGGAGCGCCTTCGCCCGGGACGTCGACGACCCGCGCGCGGTGCACCGCGAGCTGCTGCGCCTGGCGGTGCGCACGGCGGGGCGGGCCCGCGCCGCCGTGCTGGCCGGGCGCACCGTCGTGCTGCGCGTGCGCTTCGCCGACGGC
>NZ_JAAALM010000538.1 GCF_009906395.1 Kineococcus indalonis | reverse complement strand
GGATGCGGGGCCGCCCGCGCGGGACCGCCGGGCGCGGTCGAGGGAGGGTGGCAGCACGTGGCGGAAGGTGCGGCGCGGGGCGGGCGGCCCCGCATCCTGTCCATCTCCTTCTCCCCCCTGCGCGGCGACGCCCGGGTGCTGCGCCAGGTGGAGGTGCTGCGGGAGGTCGGGGAGGTCAGCACCGTCGGCTACGGCCCCGCCCCGGACGGCGTGGCCGCGCACCTGCGCGTGGCCGACCACCTGGCCTCGCTGCCGCGCGACCCGCGGGGCCTGCTGCTGCTGGGCGCGCGCCGCCACCGCGCCGCCGAGCTGGCCGCACCGGCGCTGCGCGCCGCGCACGCCGCCCTCACCGCGGACCCCGGCCCGGGCTGGGACCTCGTCGTCGCCAACGACGCGCGGGCCCTGCCCCTGGCGCACGCGGTGGCCGGCGGCGCCCCGGTCTGGGCGGACATGCACGAGTGGGCGCCGGAGGAGTTCAGCGGCGACTGGCGCTGGCGCCTGGCGGTCAAGCCGTTCGCCGAGCACCTGTGCGCGCGCCACCTGCCGCGCTCGGCGGTGGTGACGACGGTGTGCGAGCCCATCGCGCAGCTGTACCGGCAGCGCTACGGCGTCGAGTGCGCGGTGGTGCGCAACGCCCCCGCGCCCGCGCAGCTGCAGCCCTCGCCCGTCGACGGCGAGCGGGTGCGGCTGGTGCACAGCGGCAGCGCCATCCCCGGCCGCGGCCTGGAGGTGCTCGTCGACGTCGTGGCCGGCCTCGACGAGCGCTTCAGCCTGGACCTGTACCTCACCCCCGGCGGCGACGGCGGGCGCCACCTGGCGCAGCTGGAGGCGGCCGCGGCGGCCAGCGGGCGCACGACCGTGCACGACCCCGTGCCCCCGGCCGAGATCGTGCCCACCCTCAACCGCTACGACGTCGGGGTGTTCTCGCTGCCGCCGACGAGCGTCAACGCGCGCTACGCGCTGCCCAACAAGTTCTTCGACTTCGTCCAGGCGCGCCTGGCCCTGGCCGTGGGCCCCAGCCCCGAGATGGCCCGGGAGGTGCGCGCGCGCGGCCTGGGCGTGGTGGCCGACGACTTCTCCGCCGCCGCGCTGCGGCGGGCGCTGGAGGGGCTGGACGCGGCGGCGGTGAGCGCCGGCAAGGCGGCCTCGCACCGCGCGGCGCGCGAGCTGAGCTCCGCGACCGACCGGCAGGTCGTCCTGCGCCTGGTCGAGCGCGCGCTGGCCGCCCGCCGCGGCTAGCCGGGCCCGCCGCCCGGCGCGCGCCGGCGCAGCACGGCCGCGAGCTCGCGGCGGCACACCAGCGCCCACGCGGCGGCGAAGGCCGCCGCCAGGGCCAGCTGCACGAGGGCGCCGTCGCCGGCGCGCACCGCCAGCAGCCGCGCCCCGCCGGCCAGCACCAGCCACAGCAGCAGGCGCAGCGCCAGACCGCCCCACGCGTGCCGCTCGCGCCGCCACACCAGCGCCAGCGGCAGGTAGCCGACCACCAGGGCGCCGGCGAGGTAGCCGAGCGCGACCCCGGCGGTGCCCAGGCCGCGACCGGCCACCAGCACCCACCAGCCGAGCAGCCCCGTGAGCAGGCCGAGCAGGCTGCACCCGGCGGACAGCGCCACGCCGCGGGTGCCGCGGCTGGTGAGGCTGTTCACCGCCGCCACCGCCAGCGTGGAGGACATCACCGCGACCAGCAGCACCGGCAGCAGCGCCGCGGCGCGCCCGTAGTCGCCGCGGGGGAAGGCGAGGTCGACGGCGAGGCCGCTGAGGACCACGAGCACCCCGAACACCGAGGTCATGGTCACGAACAGCCCGCGCGTGGCGGTGTCGGTGCGCCGGCGCAGCCCCGCGTCGTCGCCGCGGCCGTGCGCCTCGGCCATCACCGGGAAGAGCACCAGGCTGAGCGACTGCGACAGCAGCGTGGCGGGCGTGGCGAGCTGCAGGGCGGCGGCGTACTGGCCGCGGTCGGGCAGCGTCGCGGCGAGCACCATCGACAGCTGCAGGAACCCGCTGCTGGCGAGGGTGCCCACGGTGGCCAGCGCGGTGAACGCGTCGACCTCGCGGCGCAGCGCCGCCGGCACCGGGACCCGCGCCGCGCGCGGCAGGTTCACCGCGCTGTAGAGGGCGTAGCCGCCGGCCAGCGGCAGCAGCAGCAGCTCCTCGCGCCCCGAGCCCAGCACGGCGCTCAGGGCGGCGACGGCGCCGGCGGCGGACAGCACGTCCCACGCCGCGGCGCGGTGCGCCCGCCCCACCGCCAGCTGCACCCCCCGCGTGAAGACGTACGCGGACCAGCTGAGCACCAGCAGCGCCAGCGGCACGGCGGAGGCGGCGCTGCCGTGGAAGTGCGGCAGCGTCCACGCGGTGCCCGCCGCCACGGCGAGCACCGCCGCCGACAGCGCGGTGCGCCGGCGCAGCAGGCGCACCACGGCGGCCACCCGCTCCGGGGCGCCGGCGCCGCGCTCGCGGGCCACGAACTTCGCGGCGGCGCTGCCGGCGGCGGAGGGCCACAGCAGGGCGGCGAGCATCGCCAGCGAGATCGCGCCGTTGACCGTGCCGAGGCGCTGCTCCCCCGCCGACGCCGCCACGAGGACGCTGTAGAGCAGGCGGGTCAGGCCCTGCGCCGCCAGGCCGGCGGTGCTGGCC
>NZ_JAAALM010000537.1 GCF_009906395.1 Kineococcus indalonis | reverse complement strand
CCCCCGGGACCTCCCGCGCCCTCGGCCTCCTCGGCGTCCCCGGCGCGGGCGCGCACCACCACGACCGGGCAGGGCGCGTGCGCGACCAGGGACAGGCACGTCGAGCCCAGCACCAGCTCCCCGAGCACACCGCCGCGCCGGCCCGCGAGGTGCCCGGGGCCGGTGACCACCAGGCACGCCCGGGCGCTGGCCCGCAGCAGGGCGTGGCGCCGGTGCTCGTGCACCAGCCGCGTGCGCACCCGCACGCCCGGCGCCGCGGCGCCCGCGCGCTCGGCCAGCCGCTCCAGCGCCTCGCGCGCCTCCCGGTCCAGCTGGTCGGCGACGTCGCCCACCCACACCGTGCCGAGGGCGTCGGAGGCCACCGGCAGCTGCTCGGCGTGCAGCAGCAGCAGGGGCGCGCCCCGGCGCGCGGCCTCGCGCGCCGCCCAGCGCACCACCGGCAGCGACTCCTCGCCGCGCTCGACACCGACCAGCACGGCCCCGTCCACCGCGTCGGGCCCCGCCCCGCCCGCGGGCGCCTGCGCGCCCGGCTGCACACCGGTCCCCACGTCCACCGCCTCCTCGCGCCGTCGTGCCCCTCCAGGGTGCGCCCGCGCGGGCCGGCGCGACAGGGGTCCGGGGCACGGACCGCGCCCGCTCCCCCGCCGGACCGTGCAGGACCGCGCCGGGGCCCGGCGGGGGTCGCGCCCGCCGCCGCCGGGCACTGACATGCTGCGCCCGTGGAGATCGCTCTGGCGCTGGTGGGCATGACGGTCGTGGTGTGCGCGGTGGCCGCCGCCTGCGACCGGTTCGGCTGGCCGACCCCGCTGGTGATGCTGGCCACCGGGGCGGTGGTCTCCTTCGCGCCGGGGGTCCCGGAGTTCACGCTCACCCCGGAGCTGGTGCTCAACGGGCTGCTGCCGCCGCTGCTGTACGCCACCACGGCGCAGGCGTCGCTGTACGACTTCCGCCGCGACAAGCTCGCCACGTTCCTGATGTCGGTGGTGCTGGTGGTGTTCAGCACCGTGGTGATCGGCGCGGCGACGTCGTGGCTGCTGCCGGGCGTGGCGCTGGCGGCGTGCATGGCGCTGGGGGCGGTGGTGGCGCCCCCGGACGCGGTGGCGGCCGCGGCGATCGGCCAGCGGCTCGGGTTGCCGCGGCGGGTGGCGACGCTGCTGGAGGAGGAGAGCCTGGTCAACGACGCCACGGCCCTCATCGCCCTCAGCGTGGCGGTCACGGCGCTGACGGAGTCCGTCTCCCCCGTGCACGTCGGCGGCGAGTTCGCGCTCGCCGTGCTCGGCGCGGTGCTGATCGGGGCGGTGGTGGCCGCGGTGCTGCTCGCGGTGCGCCGGCGCGTGCACGACCCCGTCCTGGACACCGCGCTGTCGTTCGCGGCGCCGTACCTGGCGTTCCTGCCCGCCGAGGCGCTGCACGTGTCGGGGGTGCTGGCCACCGTGGTCACCGGCCTGGCGATGGCGCACCGGGCGCCGCGCGTGCAGACCGCCTCCGCGCGCATCGCCGAGGCCACGAACTGGCGCACGGTGCAGTTCCTGCTGGAGGGCGCGGTGTTCCTGCTCATCGGGCTGCAGCTGCCGCACCTGCTGCGCGACGCCGCGGCCGACGACCTCGGCACCGGGCGCGCGGTGCTGGTGTGCGCCGGCGTGCTGGTGGCCGCGGTGCTCTCGCGCTTCGCGTTCCTGCACGCGGTGTGGCTGCTGCTGCGCTTCGGGCCGGCGACGTGGCGGGGGCGGGCGTGGTCCCCGCAGGTGACGGTGCTGGTGTCCTGGGCCGGGATGCGCGGGGTGGTGACGCTGGCCGCGGCGCAGCTGCTGCCGGCCGACGTGCCGCACCGCCCCGTGCTGCTGCTGGCCGCGTTCACGGTGGTCGCCGGCACCCTGCTGGTGCAGGGCTCCACCCTGCCGTGGCTGGTGCGCCGGGTGGGTGCACCGGGGCCGGACCCGGCCGCCGACGCGCTGCAGGCCGCGGAGCTCGTCGACGCGGCCGGTGCGGCGGGCCTGCGGCGCCTGGAGGAGGTGCTCAGCGGCACCGCACCCGGGCAGGTGCCCGGCACCGCACCGGCGGACGTGCCCGAGGAGGTGCGCGAGCGGCTGCGCGCCCGCGCGCAGGCCCGCTCGCTGGCGGCGTGGGAACGCCTGGGCCGGCCGCTGGCCGAGCGCACCACCCCCTCGGCGCAGTACGCCGCGCTGCGCCTGCAGATGCTGGCCGCCGAGCGCGACGTCGTCGTCGAGGCCCGCGACACCGGCCGCGCGGCCCCGCCGGTGCTGCGCTCGGCGCTGGCCGCGATCGACCTGGAGGAGTCGCTGCTGGAGCACGCCGGGGAGGTGCGGGCGCTGCACCCGGACCGGGCGCTGGCCCCGGCGCAGCGGGCGGACACCTGCGAGCACCTGCGCGCGGCCCCGGACGGCGGGGGCTTCTCGCGGGCCTCGGCCGCGGCGTGCGAGGACTGCCTGCGCGAGGGCACCGCGTGGGTGCACCTGCGCACCTGCCTGGGGTGCGGGCACGTGGGGTGCTGCGACTCCTCGCCGCGCCGGCACGCCCGCGCCCACGCCGCCGCCGACGCGCACCCCGTGGTGGTCAGCGCCGAGCCCGGCGAGGCGTGGCGGTGGTGCTTCGTGGACGAGCGCATGGGCTGAGG
>NZ_JAAALM010000536.1 GCF_009906395.1 Kineococcus indalonis | reverse complement strand
CCCACCACCTCCCCGGCCGGCGCGCCGCTGGTGCTGGACCCGGTGGCCGACGCGGTCGCCCGGGCGCGCCGCCACGTGCGCCGCGCGCTGCGGGAGGCCGACGCCGCGGAGTCCTCCACCTCCGCGGAGCTGGCCGTCTCGGAGCTGGTGACCAACGCGGTGCTGCACGCGCGCACCCCGCTCACCGTCGCCGTGCGCGCCGCGCCGGCCGGCCGGGTGCGCGTGGAGGTGGCCGACGCCTCGCCGGTGCCGCTGCGGGTGCGCCGGCTGGGCGCCGCGGCCACCACCGGGCGCGGGCTGCGGGTGGTGGAGGCGCTCTCCTCGGAGTGGGGCGTGGACCCGCTGCCCGCCGGCCGCGGCAAGACCGTGTGGTTCGTGCCGCGGCCGGGGGCGGACGGCCCCGGGCTCGACGCGGGCGCGTGGGCGGCGGAGCTGGAGGGTCTGGAGGGGCTCTCCTAGTCCTGCGGCCCGGCCGGCGGCGCCCCCGGCGCCGGCGGCGGGGGCACCACGGTCGCGGTGGTGCCCGCCGCGGCGAGGTTGCCCGAGTGGTCGCGCACGACAGCCCGGTACTCCAGCGCGGTGCCCTCGGGCAGCCCGCTGACGTCGTGGAACACGCGGTACGGGGCGTTGTCGTCGGTGCCCAGCGGGGTCCACCGCCTCGTGCCGGCGACCCGGTGGGCGAAGGTGACCTGCTGGAACCCGTCGCCGGGCACGTCCACGCCGATCTCGGCGCGCCCGCCCACGGTGCTCCCGGTGGTGAACCCCGGGACGGGTGCGGCCCGGGAGGGCCGCAGCGGCTCCGCCGCGCGCCACACGGCCGCGGACTGCGCCGGCACGGTCACCGTCACCTCCCCCGAGCGCGCCGAGCGCACGTCGCCGGTGCCCGCCGGCCACAGGCCCTCGAAGAGGCGCCGGCCGCTGAACGTGTCGAACGTGACCGTCTGCGGGCTCGCGGAGCTGTTGACCGCGACGACGTGCTCGCGCTGCTCCTGCGCGTCGATGCGGCTGAAGGCGTACACGCCGGGACCGTCCGAGGCGTAGCGGTGCACCTGCGCGCCGTCGGCCAGGGCCGGGTGGTCCTGGCGCAGCCGCGCCAGCTCCGCGATGCGCCGGTACAGCGGGTGGGAGGTGTCGAAGTTCTCCTGCGCCGTGGTGGCGTCGGTGCCGATGAGGTCGTCGTCGTTGTAGGTGGCCACCCGCGAGGGGAACAGGTCCTGGCGCGCGTCCTGGTCCCCGCCGTCGCCGGTGAGCCCCTGCTCGTCGCCGTAGTAGACGACCGGCTGCCCGCGCGTGAGGTACATCAGCGCGTGCGCCAGCTCGGCGCGGCGCAGCAGCTCCTCGTCCTGCGCGCCGTCGTCGCGCAGGAACGCGCCGATGCGGCCCATGTCGTGGTTGCCCAGGAACGTGGGCAGCGAGTAGGCGTTGGAGTCCGCGTCGGTGTAGTAGTCGTCCTGGGCGTAGAACTCCTGCAGCGCAGCGGCGTCCCCGCCGCTGGTGAAGGTGCGCGCGCGGGCCTGGAACCCGAAGTCCAGCGTGGCCTGCAGGCCGGCCTCGGTGGTGAAGCGGGAGAGGAACTCCGGGTTCGAGTCGTACACCTCCCCGAAGGAGAAGAAGTCCTCGTCGCCGCGGGCGGTCGCCTGCTGGCGGATCGCGGGGGCGAACTCCTGCCAGAACTCCGTGCCCACGTGCTTGACGGTGTCGATGCGGAACCCGTCGATGCCGAAGTCGACCCAGGTGCGGTAGACGTCCGTCATGCCCTCGACGACCTCGGGGCGCTCGGTGAACAGGTCGTCCAGGCCGGCGAAGTCCCCGTACCGGTCGGACTCGCCGCCGTTGAACAGCGCGTCACCGCGGTTGTGGTACATCGTCGGGTCGTTCAGCCAGGCGGGGACCTTCACCTGCGCCTCGGCGGCCGGCACCACCGGCGTGTACGGGAACGAGGTCTGCGCGTCCAGCGGGGGGAACGGCCCGCCGGCGAAGTCGCCGTCGTCGAACTCGTCGCCGGCCGCGTCGCGGTACGGGTCCTCGGCCTTGGGCACGTAGCGCGAGGTGCCCTCGGCGTAGGAGATCACGTCGGCGGTGTGGTTGGTGATGATGTCGAAGAACACCTTCATGCCGCGCGCGTGCGCGGCGTCGACGAGCTGCCGCAGCTCCTCGTTGGTGCCCAGGTGCGGGTCGATGCGGGTGAAGTCGGTGATCCAGTACCCGTGGTACCCGGCGGAGGCGTTCTCGCCCCGCCCCTGCACCGGTTTGTTCGCGAACGACGGCGTCAGCCAGATCGCCGTCGTGCCCAGGCCCTCGATGTAGTCCAGCCGGTCGAGGACCCCCTTCAGGTCACCGCCGTGGTAGAAGCCCTTGTGGGTGGGGTCCAGGCCGCTGACCAGGCGGTCCGCGCCGTACCCGCCGGTGTCGTTGGACGGGTCGCCGTTCTCGAACCGGTCGGCCATGACGAAGTAGAAGCGCTCGCGGGTGGGGTCCTCGCGCAGCGAGGACGCCGCCAGCGCGCGGTCGGCCGGGGTCGTGCCGGTGCGGTGGTGCGCCGGTCCGGCGGGTGCCGCCAGCGCGGCGGGGGCCGGGGCCAGGGCGAGCACCAGGGCGGCGGCGCCCAGGTTCGTCCGCCGCCGCCCTGGTGCTCGCCCTGGCCC
>NZ_JAAALM010000535.1 GCF_009906395.1 Kineococcus indalonis | reverse complement strand
CCGCCCGCCGGTCCCCCGCCCGTGAGGCCGGCCGCGCACGGGTGGCCGCGCTCAGCCCCCGGACCCCTGCGCGGCGGACCTCGACGCGGGCACCGGGCGGCGGGCGGCCGCGGTCGCCGCGAGCGCGACGAGCGCACCGCCCAGCAGCCAGCCGCCCAGGACGTCGGTGGGCCAGTGCGCGCCCAGCCACACCCGGTCCACCGCCACGAGCAGCACGAACGCACCGCCCGCGGCGACCCGCCGCACCCGGGCGGAGGCGGTGCGGGCCGGCGGCAGCAGCAGCACCAGCACCAGCAGGGCGACGGTGGCGGAGGCCGTGGCGTGCCCGGAGGGGAAGGCCCCGCCCTGCGCGCTCGTCAGGCCCGCCTCCAGGGCCGGGCGCGGCCGGCCCACCAGCACCTTGAGCACCGGGGAGGCCACGGACGCGGCGAGGCCGGCGCCCAGCGCGCACAGCGCCTCGCGGCGCCGGCCGGCGCGGGCGCGGGCCACCACGGCGAGGGCGCCGGCCAGGTACACCCACACCGGCTGGGTGACGTGCTCGACGACCTGCGCGGCGCGGGTGGGCCCGGGCGCGTGCAGGGCCGCGGCCACCGCCGCGCGCGAGAGGGCGCGGTCGAGGTCCGCCGTCCACCCCGCGGAGACGGCGAGCGCGAGCAGAGCGAGGGCGGCCGCGCACAGCGCGGCCACCCCCGGGCGGCGCGGGGCGGCGCGCTCACGCGCGCGCGTCACGCACCCGCCTCACGCACTCGTCTCACGCACTCGTCTCACGCACCGGCGGACTGCGGCTCCTGCCGCGGCTCCGGCGTCGCGTCGACCCCGGCCTCCTTGCGCTGCTGGGCCGTGATGGGCGCCGGCGCGGAGGTCAGCGGGTCGAAACCGCCGCCGGACTTCGGGAAGGCGATGACCTCGCGGATGGAGTCGGCCCCGGCCAGCAGCGAGACCACGCGGTCCCAGCCGAAGGCGATGCCGCCGTGCGGCGGGGCGCCGTAGGCGAACGCGTCGAGCAGGAACCCGAACTGCTCGCGGGCGGTGTCCTCGTCGATGCCCATGACCGCGAACACGCGCTCCTGCACGTCGCGGCGGTGGATCCGGATGGAGCCGCCGCCGATCTCGTTGCCGTTGCAGACGATGTCGTAGGCGTTGGTCAGCGCCGCGCCGGGGTCGGTGTCGAAGGTGTCCAGGTGCTCGGGCTTGGGCGCGGTGAACGCGTGGTGCACCGCGTTCCAGCCGCCGGTGCCCAGGGCGACGTCGTCGTCCTCGGCGGTGGGCTTGAACATGGGCGCGTCGACGATCCAGACGAACGCCCAGGCGTCCTCGTCGATCAGCCCGCACCGCTTGGCGATCTCGCCGCGCGCGGCGCCGAGCAGGGCGCGCTGGGCGCTCGCCGGGCCGGCCGCGAAGAAGACGCAGTCGCCGGGGCGCGCGCCGACGTGGGCGGCGATGCCGGCCCGCTCGGCCTCGGAGAGGTTCTTGGCGACCGGGCCGGACAGCTCCCCGTCCTCGCCGACCAGGACGTACGCCAGGCCCCGCGCGCCGCGCTGCTTGGCCCAGTCCTGCCAGGCGTCGAGGGTCTTGCGCGGCTGCGAGGCGCCGCCGGGCATGACGACCGCGCCGACGTAGGGCGCC
Source organism: Kineococcus indalonis (assembly GCF_009906395.1). Classification (GTDB taxonomy): domain Bacteria; phylum Actinomycetota; class Actinomycetes; order Actinomycetales; family Kineococcaceae; genus Kineococcus; species Kineococcus indalonis. Next base: position 1,023 of record NZ_JAAALM010000535.1, on the reverse strand, counting down.
TGGAACACGCGGAAGGGGGTGTTCGCGAAGAACTCGGTGCACTCCACCAGCTCCACGCCGAAGCGCAGGTCGGGCTTGTCGCTCCCGTAGCGGGACATCGCCTCGGCGAACGTCATGCGCGGGATCGGCAGCGGCACCTCGTGGCCGATGAGCTTCCACAGCGCGGCGACGACCTCCTCGCCCAGGGCGATGACGTCGTCCTGCTCGACGAAGCTGACCTCGATGTCGAGCTGGGTGAACTCTGGCTGCCGGTCGGCGCGGAAGTCCTCGTCGCGGTAGCAGCGGGCGATCTGGTAGTACCGCTCCAGGCCGCCGACCATGAGCAGCTGCTTGAACAGCTGCGGGCTCTGCGGCAGCGCGTACCAGGAACCCGGCGCCAGGCGGGCGGGGACGATGAAGTCGCGCGCGCCCTCGGGGGTGGAGCGGGTCAGCGTCGGCGTCTCGACCTCGGTGAAGCGGTGGGCCTCCAGGACCGCGCGGGCGGCGCGGGAGGCCTCGCTGCGCAGGCGCAGCGCCCGCGCCGGCCCGCTGCGGCGCAGGTCGAGGTAGCGGTGCTTCAGGCGCACCTCCTCGCCCACGTCGAGGCGGTCGTCGATCTGGAACGGCAGCGGCGCCGCCTCGCTGAGGACCTCCAGCGCGGTGGTGTCGACCTCGACCTCGCCGGTGGGCAGGTTCGGGTTCTCGTTGCCGCCGGGGCGCAGCCGGACCTCGCCGGTGATGCGCACGCAGTACTCGTTGCGCAGGTCGTGCGCGCCGCCGGCGTCGAGGATCTCGTCGCGGGCGACGACCTGCACGACGCCCGAGGCGTCGCGCAGGTCCAGGAAGGCCACCCCGCCGTGGTCCCGGCGCCGCGCCACCCACCCGGTGAGCGTGACGGTCTGTCCGGCGTGACCGGCGCGCAGGCTGCCGGCCTCGTGCGTGCGGAGCACAGGAGGGTCCCTTCGGTCGTCCGTGCGCGGGAGTGCGCACGGACGATCCTACGGACGTCGCGGCGGGCCCGTCCGCGCGCGCCCGGCGGTGCAC
>NZ_JAAALM010000534.1 GCF_009906395.1 Kineococcus indalonis | reverse complement strand
GGCCCGCCCAGCACGACGGCGCGCCCGGCGCCTTCCGCGAGGTCACCGCCGAGCGCGCCGTCGTGCTGGGCGGGCCGGCCGCGATCCTGCTGCAGGTCGCGCACCCGCTGGTCGCCGAGGGCGTGGCCGTGCACAGCGACTACACCGCCGGCCCGGCGCACCGGCTGCTGGCGACGCTGCAGGCCGCGCTGACGGTCACCTTCGGCGACACCGAGCAGGCGCGCGCGGCGGCCCGCGAGGTCGGCGCCCAGCACGCCCGGGTGCGCGGCACCACCCGCACCGCGGTGCCCGGCACCCCCGCGGGCACCGCGTACCGGGCCGGCGACCCGGACCTGGCGCTGTGGGTGCACGCCACGCTGGTGTGGACGGCCCGCCGCGTCGTCGAGCGCTACCTCGGCCGCGCCCTGGACGCCGCCGAGCGCGAGGAGCACTGGCGCGGCTCGTGGCCCTTCGCGCGCCTGTTCGCCGTGCCGCAGGCGGTCCTGCCGCCCACCGCCGACGCCTTCGAGCGCTACTGGGAGCGCAGCGTGGCCGGGCTGGTCGTCACCGACGCCGCCCGCACCGTCGCCGGCGGCATCCTCACCCAGCGCACCCGCCCGCCCCTGCCGGGCGTGGCGGCGCTGGCCCGCGCCGTCACCGCCGACCTGCTGCCGGCGCCCGTCGCCGACGCCTACGGCCTGGCCCGCACCCCGGGCCGGCGCGCCGCCGCCGGCGCGACCCGCGCCCTGCTGCGCACCACCCGCCCGGTGCTGCCGGCGCGGGTGGCGCACTGGCCGCACGCCGCCGTCGCCGAGCGGCGCCTCGCCGCCGCCCCCGGCACGACGGGCGCCCGCGCGGCGCCCTGAGCCGCGGCGCCCTGGACCGCGGCGCCACCCCCCGGGCGGGTGCCTCAAGCGGGTCGCGGGGCCTGCCGATGGGAGGACCGGTCACCCCGCGCCCCGGGGTGCGTCCGCCCGAGGAGGCCCCGTTGAGCACGACGACCCCGCCCGGCACCGCCGCGCCCGCGCGGCGGCGCTTCGCCGACCGCTCGGTCGCCACGAAGATCGGCGCGATCGTCGTGCTGTCCTGCACGGTCGCCACCGGCCTGCTCGGCGTGGGGCTGTCCGGGCTCTCCGACGTCAACGCCCGCACCGGCGAGGTGTACGCGCAGGACCTGGTGCCCGCCGCGGACCTGGCCGACCTGCGCGCCAGCGCCCTGCAGGCCCAGCGCGACCTGGCCAACCTCGCCCTGGCCGACGACGCCGCCGCCCGCGAGGACCTCACCGCCCGCGTCGCCGCCGACGACGAGCAGCTCGACGCCCTCGTGGAGCGCTACGGGGCGGCCCTGAGCACTGAGGCGCAGCGCGCGCAGCTGAAGGAGTTCACCACCTGGTGGACCTCCTACCGCGGCACCCGCGACGGCTTCCTCGTGCCGCTGGCCACCTCCGGCGAGGAGGGCGACCGGGCCAAGTTCCAGCAGCTCTACCTCGGCAACGTGGCCCTGCTGGCCGGCAACGCCGAGCAGGCCCTGGACGAGCTGGACCGCCTCAGCGAGGAGCACGGCAAGGCGTCGGTGGCCGCCGCCGCGGACACCTACTCCACCGCCCGCACCGCCATGGTCGCCGTCCTCGTCGGCGGCCTGCTGGTGACCGCGCTGCTGGCGCGCTGGACCACGAACCTCGTGGTGCGCCCGCTGCGCCAGGTCGTGGAGGTCCTGGGCCGCGTCGCCGAGGGCGACCTGACCGCCAGCGCCGACGTCGAGCGCCACGACGAGGTCGGCCGCATGGCCCAGGCCCTGCGCACCGCCACCGAGAGCATGCGCCGCACCGTCGCCGGCCTCGACGGCGACGCCGGCACCCTGGCCCGCGCCGCCGGCGACCTGCAGGCCACCACCTCGGTCATCTCCGGCAGCGCCGGGGACGTCTCCGAGCGCGCCGGCACCGTCGCGCAGTCCGCCCACGACGTCAGCGACCACATCGCCGGCGCCGCCGCGGGCGCGGAGGAGATGGGCGTGTCCATCAGCGAGATCTCCTCCAACGCCTCGCGCGCGGCGGAGGTCGCCGGCCGCGCCGTCGGCATCGCCACCGAGACCGGCGAGACGATGGCCGCGCTGGGCCGCTCCTCCGCCGAGATCGGCGACGTGGTCAAGACCATCACCTCCATCGCCGAGCAGACCAACCTGCTGGCGCTGAACGCCACCATCGAGGCCGCGCGCGCCGGGGAGATGGGCAAGGGCTTCGCGGTGGTGGCCGGGGAGGTCAAGGAGCTCAGCTCGCAGACCGCGCGCGCCACGGAGGACATCGCCACCCGCATCCAGGCCATCCAGGGCGACGTGGACCGCGCGGTGAGCGCGATCTCCAGCATCTCCGGCGTCATCGCCGAGATCAGCGACTACCAGGGCACCATCGCCGCGGCGGTGGAGGAGCAGGCGGCCACCACGCAGGAGATGAGCCGGCGCGTGGGCGACGCCGCCGCGGGCGCGGCCACCATCGCCGGCACCATCGGCACCGTCGCCAACGCCGCCCAGGAGACCGGGGCCGGCGCCGCCGACTCCGACCGCGCGGTGCGCGAGCTGGCCGGCATGGCCGACCGCATGCGCGCCACCGTCGCCACGTTCCGCTACTGAGCCGCCCGAGCGAGCCGGAACCGCAGCCGTGAGCACCCCGAGCCCCGTCCC
>NZ_JAAALM010000533.1 GCF_009906395.1 Kineococcus indalonis | reverse complement strand
GTGCTGGGCTGGACGTGCCCGCCGAGCCCACCGCCCCGCCCGCGCCCGCGCTCGCCGCGGACCACGCCCCGCGCCCGCACCCCGGCCTGCACCTGGCCGTCGAGCTGGACGGCGCCGGGCGCCACCCGGCGGCCTGGCGCGAGGCCGGCGCCGACCCGGCGGGGCTGTCCACCTCCGCGCACTGGCGCCGCGCCGTGGCCCCGGCCGACGAGGCCGACCTGGACCTGGTGGTGCTGCCCGACGAGCTGCACCTGGCCGGCGGGCGCGACGGCGAGCAGCGCGGCCGGCTGGAGGCCGCCGGCCTGGCCGCCCACCTGGCGCCGCTGACCCGGCGCACCGGCCTGGTGCCGGTGGTCACCACCACGCACACGGAGGCCTTCCACACCAGCAAGGCGATCGCCACCCTCGACCTGGTCTCCACCGGCCGCGCCGGCTGGCAGGTCGGGGTCTCGGCCACCGAGCAGGAGGCCGCCGCGTTCGGGCGCCGCCCGGCGGCGCCGCCCGCGCTGCTGTGGGAGGAGGCCGGCGAGACCGTCGAGGTGGTCCGCGCGCTGTGGGACAGCTGGGAGGACGACGCGGTGGTGCGCGACGTCGCCACCGGCCGCTACGTGGACCGCGCCAAGCTGCACCACGTCGACCACGCCGGCCGGCACCTGTCGGTGCGCGGGCCCTCGATCACCCCGCGCTCCCCGCAGGGCCAGCCGCTGGTGGTGCTGCCCGGCGAGGACGCCGCCGCGGGCGCGGTCGCCGGCGCCGACGTGGTGCGCCTGAGCAGCCCCGAGCCGGCGCTGGCCGCGCGCCGCGCCGCCGAGCTGCGCGCCGCGGCGGGCGGGCGGGCGCTGCGGGTGCTGCTGGACGTGGAGGTGCTGCTGCGCCCCTCGGAGGAGGAGGCCCGCGCGGTGCTGCGCCGCCTGGACGCGGTGGCGCCGACCCCGCCGCGCGCGCTGCGCCACGTCGGCACCCCCGCCGCCCTCGTGGAGCTGCTGCGCGCGGTCGCCGCCACCGACGGCCTCGACGGCGTGGTGGCCGTGCCGCTGGACCTGCCCGCCTCGCTGAGCGCGCTGACCGCCCGGGTGGTGCCCGCGCTGCGCGCCGAGGGCCTGCGCCCGCCCGCCGCCGCGCCCGGCCAGGCCCCGCCGAGCCTGCGCGCCCGCTTCGGGCTGGCGCGCCCCGCCAGCCGGTACGCCACCGCCGCGACCGCCGCCGCGACCACCGCCGCGCCCGCCGGCGCCTGAGGAGGACCGACCGTGAGCACCACCCCCGCCGGCCCCCGGCCCGACGTGCCGCGCCGCACCGGCGCGCACCGCAAGCAGATCCACTTCGGCGCCCACTTCCCGGGCGTGAACTCCACCACCGTGTGGCGCGACGCGCGCGCGGGCAGCCAGACGGGCTTCTCCTCCTTCGTGCACCTGGCCCGCACCGCCGAGCGCGGCCTGATGGACTTCTTCTTCCTCGCCGAGGGCCTGCGGCTGCGCGAGCACCTCGGGCGCGTCTTCGACCTGGACGTGGTGGGCCGCCCGGACACCCTGCCGGTGCTCAACGCCCTGGCCGCGGTCACCGAGCGCATCGGCCTGGCCGGCACGATCAACGCCACGTTCAACGAGCCGGCCGAGCTGGCCCGGCAGTTCGCCACGCTGGACCACCTGTCCGGCGGGCGCGCGGCGTGGAACGTGGTCACGTCCTCCGACGCCTTCACCGGGGAGAACTTCCGCCGCGGGGGCTTCCTGGCCCGCGAGGACCGCTACGTGCGCGCCGGCGAGTTCGTCGAGGTCGCGCGGCGCTTCTGGGACTCCTGGGCCGACGACGCCCTGGTCGCGGACCCGGCCGCCGGGGTGTTCGCCCGCTCCGCGCGCATCGAACCGGTGCGCTTCCGCGGCCGGCAGTTCGACGTGCGCGCCACCGGCGCCCAGCTGCCGCGCAGCCCGCAGGGCCACCCGGTGCTCCTCCAGGCGGGCGACTCGGCCGAGGGCCGCGAGTTCGGCGCCGCGACCGCCGACGCGATCTTCACCCTGCACGGCACGCTGGAGGCCGGGCGGGAGTTCCGCGCCGACGTGCAGCGCCGGATGGCCGCGCACGGCCGCGCCCCGCAGGACGTCAAGGTGCTGCCCGGCGCCACGTTCGTGCTCGGCGACACCCCGGCGCAGGCGGCCGAGCGGGCCCGCGAGGTGCGCTTCCAGCAGGTCGGCCCCGAGCAGGCGGTGGCGTTCGTCGAGCAGCTGTGGGGGCGGGAGCTGCCCGGCCTGGACCCCGACGGCCCGCTGCCCGCGCACGACCCCGACCCCGAGGCGGTCGCCACCCGCGGGCGGGTGCAGCACGCCAGGGACCGCGTGGGCACCGCCCGGCGCTGGCGCGAGCTGGCGCAGGCCCGCGGCTGGGGGGTGCGCGAGCTCGTCGTGGAGGTCTCCGCGCGCCCGCAGTTCGTCGGCACCCCGCAGCAGGTGGCCGACGAGGTCGACCTGTTCGTGCAGGCCGACGCCTGCGACGGGTTCATCCTGATCCCCACCCTGACCCCCGCGGGCCTGGACGAGTTCGTCGACCGGGTCGTGCCGCTGCTGCAGGAGCGCGGCACCTACCGCACGCGGTACACCGGCCCGACCCTGCGCGACCACCTGGGCCTGCGCCACCCGCACCGCAGCACCACCGCTTCCGAGGAGACCGCGTGAGCACCACCACCC
>NZ_JAAALM010000532.1 GCF_009906395.1 Kineococcus indalonis | reverse complement strand
GGCCCACGCCCCGCTGCGCACCCTGCAGCCCGGGCGCGGGCCCCGCACCGGCACCTACCTGACCGCCGGGGCCGGCTCGGTCCTGTGGGGGCACCTGCCCAACCGCGACACCGCGCCGCAGGCCGTCGTCCGCTCCGGGGACGTCGTCACCATCGACACCGTCTCCCACGAGGGCGTCCTGGAGGACCAGGGCAAGGACCCGCTGGGCTACTTCACCTCCTTCGGCGTGGCCGAGCGCGACGTGCTGCGCGACGCCGTGGAGATCGCCGCCCGCACCCCGCACGACGGCCCCGGCCCGCACGTCGTCAACCGGCCGGTCGCGGTGAGCGGCGCCGAGCCCGGCGACGTGCTCAAGGTGGAGGTGCTCGACCTGGCGCTGCGCGTGCCGTACGGGGTGATCTCCAACCGGCACGGCAAGGGCGCCCTGCCCGGCGAGCTGCCCGGCGCCTGGCAGGGCGACCCGGCGCTGGCGCAGTACTTCAACACCGGCGGCAACGTCAGCGTCTTCACCCCCGTGGCCGCCTCCGGCGGCGACCTCCTCGGCGTGATGCCCGGCCCCGTCCCGCCGCGGTTCCCGCTGGCGCCGTTCCTGGGGATGATGGGCGTGGCCCGCGACACCTCCGCGATGGTGGACTCCGTGCCGCCGACGGTCGCCGGCGGCAACATGGACGTCAAGGACCTCGTCGTCGGCTCCACCCTCTACCTGCCCGTGCAGGTGCCCGGGGCGATGTTCTTCGTCGGCGACCCGCACATGGCCCAGGGCCACGGCGAGGTGGCGCTGACCGCGATGGAGGGCTCGCTGCGCGCCACGCTGCGCCTGTCGGTGGTGCGCCCCGGCGACGGTGCTCCCCGGATCGCCGGGGAGCACCCGTTCGCGGAGACCCCCGAGCACTGGCTGCCCATCGGCCTGAGCGACCCCGACGGCCCCGAGGGCGGCGGCAACGGCACCGACCTCGACGAGGCGGTGCGCGTGGCGGTGCGCAACGCGATGTCCTTCCTCACCGAGGACCTCGGCGTGCCGGGCCCCGTCGCGTACGCCTACCTCAGCGCCGCCGCCGACTTCCACGTCTCGCAGGTCGTGGACCGCACCGTGGGCGTGCACGCCACCGTGCGCAAGTCCGACTTCGGCCGGCGCTGAGCGCACCCGGCCCCCGCGGGGGCCGGGCCGCCCGCGGCGCGCCCAGAGCGGGCGCGCGCGGGCGGCACGCACCTAGAATCCAGGGGTCATGGACTCATCTCCCGGGCCGCGCAGCGGCCCTCCCCACCATCCCGGCCCGACGTCGCCCGGGGAGCCCACGTGATCGTCGAGTGGCTCCTCCTGCTCGTCGGGGTCCTCCTCACCCTCGGCACGGCCGTCTTCGTCGCCGCCGAGTTCGCCTTCGTGACCCTCGACCGCTTCACGGTCGAGAAGGCCGCGGAGGACGGGGACCGCCGCGCCGCCGGCGTCCTGCCCGCGCTGCGCACCCTGTCCACCCAGCTCTCCGGCGCCCAGGTCGGCATCACCCTCACCACGCTGCTGCTCGGCTACCTCATGGAGCCGTCGCTGGCGACCCTGCTCGACGTGCCGCTGACCGGCGCCGGGCTGTCCGAGGGCGCCGCCTCCACCGTCTCCGCCGTCGCCAGCGTCGTCGTGGCCACGGTGTTCTCCATGGTCGTGGGCGAGCTGGTGCCCAAGAACCTCGCGCTGAGCCTGCCGCTGCGCACCGCGGGCGTGGTCGCGCCCCTGCAGCGCGGCTTCTCGTGGGCGGCCGGCCCGCTCATCACCGTCCTCAACGGCAGCGCCAACCGCTTCCTGCGGCTCATCGGCGTCGAGCCGCAGGAGGAGCTGTCCGGGGCCCGCTCGGCCCGCGAGCTGGCCTCCCTGGTGCGCCGCTCCGCCGACATGGGCACCCTCGACCCCGGCACCGCGAACCTGCTCAGCCGCACCCTCGTCTTCGGAGACCAGACCGCCGCCGACGTGATGACCCCGCGCGTGCGGATGGAGGCGGTGCGCCTGGACGAGACCGCCGCCGACGTGATCGCGCTCGCGCGCAGCACCGGGCACTCCCGCTTCCCGGTCACCGGCGACGACGACGACGACGTGCGCGGCGTCGTGCACGTCAAGGCGGCCGTGGCCGTGCCCGTCGAGCGCCGCCACGAGGTGCCCGCCGCGGCCCTGATGCAGGACGTGCGGCGCGTGCCGGACTCCCTGCGCCTGGAGCCGCTGCTGCTGCAGCTGCGCCAGAAGGGCCTGCAGTTCGCCCTCGTCGTGGACGAGTACGGCGGCACCGCCGGGGTCGTCACCCTGGAGGACCTCGTGGAGGAGATCGTCGGCGACGTCTCCGACGAGCACGACCGCGACCGCGGCGGGCTGCGCCAGCACCGCGACGGCTCCTGGACGGTGCCGGGCCTGGCCCGGCCCGACGAGGTGCAGGACCGCATCGGCGTGCAGGTCCCCGAGGCCCCCGAGTACGAGACCCTGGGGGGCTTCGTCATGGCGCGCCTGGCCCGCATCCCCGCCGTCGGCGACGAGGTCGCCGTGGACGGCGCGGTGCTGCGCGTGACCCGCATGGAGGGCCGGCGCGTGGACCGCCTGCGGCTGCGCACCCGCCCGGCCACCGCCCCCGGGGGCACCGGCACCACCGCCCCCGGCGCCGCCGCGGAGGCCCCCGGCGCCGCGGGCGCGAGCGCCGCGGGCGCCACC
>NZ_JAAALM010000531.1 GCF_009906395.1 Kineococcus indalonis | reverse complement strand
GGGCCGCGCCCGCCACGCCGCCCCCGCCCTGTCCGGCGGCGTCGGCGAGCCGGCGGGCGCCGGTGGCCACGGAGGCGGCGCCGGTGGAGACCTGCTGCGCGCCCTCGGCCAGGGCGCCGACCTGCGCGCCCACCCGCTGCGCGGCGGCGGCGAGGTCCTGCTGCGCCAGCGCCGCGCGCACCTGCTCCAGGCGCTGCACGGCGGCGGCCAGCTGCGCGTCGCCGGGGTTCGCGGCGGCCAGCGCGCGGGCGCGCTCCAGCAGCCCGTCCAGCGCCGGGCCCAGGTCGCCGGCGGAGGCGGCGAGCTCGTCGAGGCGGTCGGCGACCTGCGCGAGCTGCCCGGTGCCGGCGGCGACCTGCGCGGCGCCGGTGGAGACGGCCCGCGCGCCGTCGGCGAGCTGGCTGGTCCGCGCGGGCAGCGCGCCGGTGGCGCCGCGCAGCTGCTCCAGGCCCGCGCTGAGGGAGGCCGCGCCGGAGGCGGCGCCGTCGGCGCCGGCGGCCAGCTGCGCGGTGCCGCCGGCGAGGTCGGCGGCGCCCGAGCGCAGGGTGCCGGTGCCGTCGGCGAGCCGGGCGGCGCCGGTGCCCAGGTCGCCCAGGCCCACCACGAGCTGGCGGGCGCCGTCGTCGGCGCGCTGCGCGCCGGTGGTGAGCTGGTCGGCGCCGTCGGCGGCGCGCCCCAGGGAGTCGTGCACGGAGGTGAACGCCACGTAGACGTCCTCCAGGTAGTCCTGGGTCGCCGAGGAGCTCACCCGCGTGCGGATGGAGGTGGTCACGGTGTTGGCGACCTGGCCGAGGATGTAGTTCTCGGCGTCGTCGGTGGTCACGCTCAGGCGCGCCCGCTGCGGGTCGTCGCCGCCGGCGGAGGCCAGCGCGGCGGAGAAGCCCTCGGGCACCCGCAGCACGGCGGCGTAGGTGCCGTCCTCCAGGCCGCGCCGCGCCTCCTCCTCCGAGGCCTCCTCCCACGCGAAGCCGGCGGCGGCGTCCGGCCCGGTGAGGCTCTGCACGAGGTCCGCGCCGGCGTCCAGGGTGCGCGGTGCGCCGTCGGCGCCGGTGACGGCGGCGGGCCGGTCGGCGTCCACGACGGCCGCGCGCAGGTCCCCCAGCTCGCCGACGGGGTCGTGGTTGGCCGACAGGTACAGCCCGCCGTAGATCAGCGGCACGACCACGACGGTGAGCAGCGCCAGGCGGGTGATGACGGCGCGGCGGAAGCGGGCCAGCTCCAGGCCGGGCAGGGAGAAGCGGGGCAGGCGGGCGCGGCGCGGAGCGGTGCGCGGGGCGGGCATCAGGCGTCCTGGAGGTCGGTGAGGAGGGTGTCGGCGTCGGCGCCGCGGGGCAGGTCGGGGTCGTCGGTGCAGGTGGCGACGACGGTGAGCGGCTCGGCGGAGGTGCGGCGCAGCGCGGTCAGCGCGTGCCAGGCGCGGCGGCGGTCCTCGGCGCGGCGCAGGGCGTCCACGTCGTCGACGAGCAGCAGCTCGGGGCGGCCGACGAGGGCGAGCACGACGCCCAGGACCGCGCGCTCCAGGGGGTCGACGTCGCTGACGAACTCGCGCCGGTGCAGGGCGGGCACGGCCGCGCCGGCCTGGGCGGTCGCGCCGAGGGCGTGCTCGACGCGGTCGAGCTGCTCGTCGACCTGGGCGCGGCTGGCCCAGGGCCGCCACCACGGCTGGTGCAGCACGACGCGCTCGGCGACGTGCTGCTCGACGGTGAGGGCGTCGTCGAGGTCGTTGACGCCGCGGACCTCCCCGAGGGCGGCGCGCCGGCGCACCGCGCGCGCCTGCGCGGGCAGCTCGTGGCCCAGGACCCGCAGGGTGCCGCCGGTGGGGCGCATGCGCCCGGCCAGGGTCAGCAGCAGGGAGGTCTTGCCGCTGCCGGCGCCGCCGCGCACGACGAGCATGGAGCCGGTGGGCACGGCGAGGTCCACGCCGGAGAAGACGGTGCGCCCGCCGCTGCGCAGCGACAGGTCCTGGGCGCGCACGGCGAGCTCCACGTGCCGGCCGCTCACCGCGCACCGCCCGCGGGGGTGGTGGCCGCGTCCAGGGGCGCGGAGAACGCCTCGACGACGGCGGTGACCAGCCGCACCTCGAAGGCGCGCGCCCCGCCGGCGCCGGCCTCGGCGCCCGGTGCGGCGCCCGGTGCGGCGCCCGGTGCGGCGCCCGGTGCGGTGGCGCCCTCGTGGGCGGCCAGGACGGCGCGGGCCAGCTCGTCGGTGCCGGTGGTGGCGCGCCGGCCGGCGCGGGCCAGGCCCTCGGCGAGCAGGGGTGCCAGCTGGGCCAGGAGCCGGTCGCGGGCGGTGCTCAGGACCTGTGCGGCGGCGGGGTTGCGCAGCGCCTGGGCGGAGAACTCCGCGCGCACGGCCAGCCACTGGGGGTCCACGGGCAGCAGGTCCAGGACGCGGGCGACGACCTCGGGCAGCCCGGCGGGGGCGTCGGCGCCGGCGAGGCGCTCCTGCACGTGCTCCAGCACGCGCGCGGCCTGCTGGGCGAACAGGGCCGCCACGACGTCGTCCATGCTCTGGAAGTTGGAGTAGAAGGCGCCGCGGGTGAAGCCGGCGCGCTCGCAGACGCCCTCGACGCTGCTGCGGGCCAGGCCCTGCTCGGCGAGCAGCTCCAGGGCGGCGCGGAGCAGGCGCGCGCGGGTCTGCTCGCGGCGGCGGGTGGTGCGGGCCCCGGCGGGGCGGGCGGCCCC
>NZ_JAAALM010000530.1 GCF_009906395.1 Kineococcus indalonis | reverse complement strand
GGGCTGGAGCGGTGCGCCCGCGCGGGCGCACCGCTCCAGCCCGGCCAGCTGCAGCAGCAGGTCGCGGCGGGTGAGCCGGCCCCGGCGCCCGGTGCCCGCGCCGCCGGTGCCGTGCAGCGCGTCCAGGGCCCCGGCCAGCACCAGCCGCTGCGCGAGGGGGCGCGAGGGGCGGGCCCGGTGCCACAGGTCCGCCAGCGAGCGGTACGGCTGCCCGGCGACCAGGCGGGCGACCTCCTCGGCGCCGGCGCCCCCCACGTCGGCCAGGGACGGCCTGATGGCGTACCCGGTGCCGTCGGCCACGCCCGCGCCCAGCCCGGCGCGGTCCCCGCGCGGGCCGGTCGGCGGTGTCCCCACGCGCTCGACGCGGTAGGTGTCGCCGGAGGCGTTGACGTCCAGGGGCAGCACCTCCACCCCCAGCCGGCGGGCGTCGTCCAGCAGCAGCCGCTTGGGGTACATGCCCGGGTCGTGGGTGAGCACGCCGGCCAGGAACGCCGCCGGGTGGTGCGTCTTCAGCCACGCCGACTGGTACGTCGGCAGCGCGAACGCGACCGCGTGCGCCTTGCAGAAGCCGAACGAGCCGAACGCCCGCAGCACCCCCCACACCCGCTCCACCGTCGCCGGCGGGAAACCGCGCTCGCGCGCCCGGCGCCGGAAGAGCGGCTCCAGCTCCTGCTGGCCGGCGCGGCTGCCCAGCCGGCGGCGGTGCTCGTCGGCCAGGGCGAGGTCGCAGCCCGTCATCACGCGCAGCACGCCCATGACCTGCTCGTGGAACACCACGACGCCGTGGGTGTGCGCCAGCACCGGCCGCAGCCGCTCGTCGAGGACGTCGGCGCGCGCCCAGCCCTGCCGGGCGCGCAGGAACGGCGTCACCACGTCCGACTGCACCGGCCCGGGGCGGAAGAGGGAGATGTCCACGACGAGGTCGGCGAACGTCTCGGGGGCGAAGCGGCCGGTGAGCTCGCGCTGGCCCGGGGACTCGATCTGGAAGCAGCCCAGCGTCCGGGTGGAGCGCACCAGCTGGAACGTGGCCGGGTCGTCCAGCGGCACCCGCGCGCGGTCGTCGAGGTCGAGCACCTCGCCCTCCACGCGGGCCACCTCCCGCACGGCGTGGGCCATCGCCGACTGCATCCGCACCCCGAGCACGTCGAGCTTGAGCAGCCCGAGGTCCTCCACGTCGTCCTTGTCGAACTGGCTCATCGGGAAGCCCCGGGCGCTGGCCTCCACGGGGGTGCGCGCCAGCAGGCCGGTGTCGGAGAGCACCACCCCGCACGGGTGCAGCGACACCTGCCGGGGCAGGCCGTCCAGGCGCTCGACGAGGTCGAAGAACGCGTCCAGGCGCGCCGCGCCCAGGCCGCTGCCGCGCAGCTCCGGCAGCTCGGCGGCCGCGGCGCGCGCCTCGCGGGCGCGCACGTGCGGGAAGGCGGTGGCGATCGCGTCGACCTCGGCGGGCGGCAGGCCCAGGGCGGCGCCGACGTCGCGCACGGCGTGCCGCACCCGGTAGGTGCCCACCACCGACACGCAGGTGACGCGCTCGCCGCCGAAGCGCTCCAGGACCGCCTCGTACACCTCCTCGCGCCGCGCGGACTCCACGTCGAGGTCGATGTCGGGCAGCTGCCCGCGCCGGGGGTTCAGGAAGCGCTCGACGAGCAGGCCGTGCTCGAGGGGGTCCACCCCGGAGATGCCCAGCAGGTGGTTGACCAGGCTGCCGGCGCCCGAGCCGCGGGCGGCCACCCGCACGCCCAGGGCGCGGGTCAGGTCGCACACGTCCGCGACGGTGAGGAAGTAGGGGGCGAAGCCCGTCAGCGCCACGGTGCGCAGCTCGTCCTCCAGGCGGCGGCGCACCGCCGCCAGGCGGCGCTCGCCGGCCCCCGGGTAGCAGCGCGCCACGCCCGCCTCGCAGCGGGCGCGCAGGGCGGCGTCGACGTCGGCGCCGGGGGGCAGGCGCAGCGCACCCCGGTCGGGCAGGTGGTGCGCGCCCACGCCCAGGTCGGCCGCCGGGTCCTGGCGGGCGCGCGCGGCCAGCAGGGCGGTGGCCGTGAGCAGCTCGCGCGCCGCCGCGCGGCCGTCGCGCTCGCCGGCGGCCGCGCGGGCGACCGCGACCGCCGTGCGGGCCATGCCCTCGCCGTCCACGAGGTGGCCCTGCGCGGTGGTGCGGTCCAGGTGGCGGGCGGACAGCGGGGCGAGGCGGCGCACGGCGTCGAGCAGGTCGGCGGTGACGGCCCCGTCGGCGGTGGCGTGGCGCACCGCGGCGGTGAGCACGGCGGGCACGCCCTCGGCGCGGGCCAGGCGCAGCAGGCGGGCGGCGTGCCCGAGGCTGCCGGCGCTGCCGGGCGGGGCGTGGTGGCAGACGACCTCCACGTGCAGGCACCCCTCGGGCAGCGCCCCGCGCCAGCGGCGCAGCACCGCGCGGGCGACGTCGTCGCGGTGGGCGAGCACCGCGCGGCCGACCTCCGAGGACGGCCCGAGCAGCACCGCCAGGGCCGGGCGGGCGCCGGGCGCGGCGGCGTGCCGGGAGACCAGCTCCAGGCTGCTGACGGGCCGGCCGCGCCGCCCGCCCAGGTGGGTGGCGCTGACCAGCCGGCACAGCGCGGCCCAGCCGGCCCCGGCGCCGGCCTCCGCGCCCAGCGCCAGGACGGTGGCGCGCGGCAGCCGGGGGTCGACGGCGGGACCGCCGCGCGCCACCGTCCTGGCGCTGGGCGCGGAGGCC
>NZ_JAAALM010000052.1 GCF_009906395.1 Kineococcus indalonis | reverse complement strand
TCGTGGTCCGGTGGTCATAGCGGTGGGGAAACGCCCGGTCACATTCCGAACCCGGAAGCTAAGCCCGCCAGCGCCGATGGTACTGCTCGGGAGACTGGGTGGGAGAGTAGGACACCGCCGGCCACTCACTCTTCGCAGTGAGGTGGCGCACAATGCGCCACGCGACAGGGAGTCCGCCTAGCGGCGGGCTCCCTGTCGTCGTTTCCGGGAGCCACCCCGGACCCGTGAGATCCTGATGTGACCGCCGTGGTGCGGACATCTGAACAGCGACGAGGAAGCCCGCTAGAGCGGGCAGGTGGGAGATCGGCATGGCAGAACCTGGGTCCCGGGGCCGCGACGAGCGGCGTTCCGCACCCGGGGGCGGGCGCCCGCGACAGGGCGGCGCGCCTGACGGGCGCGGATGGCGCCCTTCCTCCGACCGGCCTTCCTCCGGCGGTCCTCGTCGTGCTCCTGATCGTGGCTCCGACGCGCCGCGTTCTCCCCGCTCCGGTCAGGGGCGTCCCGCCGAGGGCGACCGCGACCGTCGCGACCGCGACCGTCGCGACCGCGACCGTCGCGACCGCGCCGACTCCCCACGTGCGGAGTTCCCTCGTCGTCCCTCCGCCGGCGGTGGCGAACGTCCTGGCCGAGCTGTGCGTGACGCCGCGGGCCGCGGTGGTTCCGACCAGCGGCGCGGCGTCTGGAGCGAGCGGCGCGACGACCGTGACCGCAACGCCGCTGGTGCACCGCGGCGCGACCGCGACGACCGGAGCGGTGCCACGCGCTCTGCCGGTGGCGACCGTCCGTGGTCCCGCGGTGAGCGGCCGCAGAACCGCACCGGTGGCCCGGCCCGTCGTGAGGAGCGCGGTTCCCGCGGTGAGGACCGCGGTCCCCGTGGTGACACCCGCGCCCCGCACGGTGAGGACCGCGGTTTCCGCCGCGACGACCGCGGCCCCCGTGGTGACACCCGCGCTCCGCGCGGTGAGGACCGCGGTCCCCGCCGCGACGACCGTCCTGCTCGCGGCGAGGAGCGTGCGCCGCGCTCCGACCGTGGCTTCCGCCGCGACGACCGCGGCCCCCGTGGTGACAGCCGCGGCCCGCGCGGTGAGGACCGCGGTTTCCGCCGCGACGACCGCGCGCCCCGCGACGACCGCGCTTACCGTGCTGACCGGACGCCCCGTGGTGACGATCGTGCCCCGTACCGCGGTGAGCGCGGCCCCCGTCGCGACCAGCGCGGTCCCGTCCGCGGTGGGTCCCGCCCGGGCCAGCACCGCGACGACCGCCGCGACGAGCAGGCTCGACCCGCTCGTCCCGCGCGCCCCGCGGGCCCGCGCCTGCCCGACGACATCACCGGCCGCGAGCTCGCGCCGGACGTGCGCCGCTCGCTGTCGGGTCTGCCCGCCGAGAGCGTCGACCTCGTCGCGCGCCACCTCGTCGCCAGCGGTCAGCTCGTGGACGTCGACCCCGAGCGGGCGTGGCAGCACGCACTGGCCGCTCAGCGCCGGGGTGGGCGCATCGCCGCCGTGCGCGAAGCGGCGGCCATCGCCGCCTACAAGGCGGGTCACTTCCGCGAGGCACTGGCGGAGTTCCGCACCGCGCGCCGCATGACGGGTGACGACAGCTACCTGCCGCTCATGGCCGACTGCGAGCGCGGTCTGGGCCGCCCCGAGCGCGCCCTGGACCTGGCGAGCTCGCCCGAGACGGCGAACCTGGAGCCCGCGGCCAAGGTGGAGATGCTCATCGTCGCCGCCGGCGCCCGGCACGACCTCGGTCAGCACGACGCGGCCGTCGTGGCCCTCCAGGTGCCGCAGTTGCGCGCCGCCGGCCGCGCCCCGTGGCGCGCGCGCCTCTGGTACGCCTACGCCGACGCCCTGCTCACCGTGGGGCGCGAGGACGAGGCGCGCGAGTGGCTGGAGAAGGCCGCCGACGCCGACACCGAGGGCGAGACCGACGCGGCCGAGCGCCTCTCCGAGCTCGAGGGCGTCGTCTTCGAGGAGGAGTACCTCGACGAGGAGGAGATCGACGCCCTCATCGCCCGCGAGGAGGAGCGGCTGGGTGTCCGCGCCCCCGGCTCCGCCGTGGACGAGAACTCCGCCGTGGACGAGGACTCCGAGGAGCTCGACGGGTCCGAGGAGCCTGGCGACGGGCAGCCGCAGGACGCCCTGCCCGTGGACGAGCAGCCCGTGGACGAGCAGCCCGTGGACGAGCTCGGTGACGGGGCCGCGCCCGCCGGCGGGCGCGGCGAGGAGGACTGAGTGCGGGTCTACTGGCCGACCACCCTGCCGGCGCTGGCGGCCGCGGCCCCCTCGGGGCTGCTGGCCGTCGCGCCGGCGACCGCGCACGCCGTCACCCCGGTGCTGCGGGAGTACTACGCCGACGCGGACCCGCGCGAGCTGGAGGAGGAGCTGGAGTACGTGGCGATGAGCGACGCGGCGGAGCAGTCGCTGCGCCTGCTGGCCGCCGCGCCCGACGGCGGCGCCCCGCGTCGGGTGGTGCTCGCCCTGGACGTGCCCGGCCCGGCGGCGCCGCGCCCGGACGCCGGCTGGTTGGCGCCCGGGCGCTCCCGGGTCGTGCTGGAGCAGGACCTGACCCTCGCCGCGCTCGTCAGCGTCCACGTCGACGACGCCGAGGCCGAGGCCGACGTGCGGGCGGCGCTGGCGGCCCTGCCCGCCGCCGACGCCGGGGACGAGGACGCCCGCTTCACCGTGGAGTCCGTGGAGGGCCACGAGCTGCTGTGGTACGACGCCACGGAGCTGTCCCTGCTGCTGGCCGTCGGGGCCTGACGCCGCGCCGACCGGCCCGTGCCGGTCAGCCGCCGAGCCGCTCGCGGGCCAGCTGGACCTCGGAGCGCACCAGGTCCAGCAGGCCCGGCAGGGCGGCCTGCTCCACGCTGCCGCCGAACAGGGGCACCTGGACCTCCAGGGTGCCGGTGAGCTCGTGCTCGCAGCCGTCGCCGGCGGGGCGCAGGTGGGCCGCGGCGCTCATGCGCACCGGGGCGCCGCGCACGGTCAGCTCCAGCGAGCCCTCCCGCGAGCCGTCGGCGGCCTCGGGCCCCCAGCGCTCCACCTGCTCCACCACCGCCGTCGAGCCCAGGTAGCCGGCCGCCACGCGCGGCAGGCCGGAGGTGCCGACGGTGCGCGAGCTGCGCACCACGGTGGTGCCGTCCTCGACGCCCACCTCCTCGGCGTGCTCGACGGCGCCGGAGCGCGCGGCCCGCTCGGCGAGGAAGGCGGGGTCGGTCAGCAGGGCGAAGGCGGCCGCGGGCGGGCCGGGCAGCGGCGAGCGCTCTGAGAAGGGGGTGGCCACGGCGCGACTGTACGGGGCGCCGCCCGCCCGGTGCGCGGGCGCGCGGAGGGCTAGGGTCAGTGGGGCGTAACCCTCGGCCACCGGAGCAGTGATGCCCCCCTCGACCCCGTCCACCACCTCCGAGCTCCGACCGCTCGTGCGGTCGGCCGCCGCGGCGCGCGGTCCCGCCTGGGACGCTGCGCCGGAGGCGCTGCGCTCGGCGACCGCCGCAGAGCGCGCCCTGCTGGACTACTACGCCCACACCGCGGCGGAGGACCTGCTCGAGCGCCCCCCCGCCGACCTGGTGGGCGCCGTCGCCTCCCACCTGGCGCTGGGGCGGCGGCGCACGCCCGGCACCACGCTGGTGCGGGTCGTGCCCGGCGAGGACGCCGGGGGCGGGCCCGCCAGCTCCGTGGCGGAGGTCGTCACCGACGACGTGCCGTTCCTCGTGGACAGCCTCACCTCGGCGCTGACCCGCGCCGGTCGCGGCATCCACCTGCTGGTGCACCCGCGCCTGGCGGCGCGCCGCGACGCCGACGGCGTGCTGGTGGACCTGCACGACGTCGCCACCGCCCCGCCCTCGGAGCCGGCCGAGAGCTGGATCCGCGTCGAGGTGGACCGCGTCGGTGACGCCGCCGAGCGGGAGCGGCTGCGCGGGGAGCTGGAGGCCGTCCTCGACGACGTGCGCGCCGCCGTGCGCGGCTGGCACCCCATGCGCGCCAAGGCCAACCAGATCGCCGACGAGCTGCAGCTGGACCCCCCGCCCGGCGTGCCCGCGGAGGAGCTGCGGGTGGCCGAGCGGTTCCTGCGCTGGATGGCCGACGACCGCTTCACCTTCCTCGGCTACCGCGAGTACGACCTGCGCGCCGACGGCGAGGACGTGGTCCTGGCAGCCCGCCCCGAGACCGGCCTGGGCGTGCTGGCCGAGCGGCCCGGCCGGCGCGCCGGGCGCGAGCGGCGGCTGTCCGGGCCGGTGCGGGACAAGGCCAGCGAGCCGCAGGTGCTCGTGGTCACCAAGGCCAACGCCCGCGCCACCGTGCACCGGCCGGCGTTCCTGGACTACGTGGGCGTGAAGACCTTCGACGCCACCGGCCGCGTCACGGGCGAGCGGCGGTTCCTGGGGCTGTTCACCTCCAGCGCCTACACCGACTCCGTCAAGCGGGTGCCGGTGGTGGCGGAGAAGGTCGCCGACGTGCTGGCGCGCGCCGGGTTCGGCTCCAGCGGGCACTCCGCCAAGGACCTGATGAGCATCCTGGAGTCCTTCCCGCGCGACGAGCTGCTGCAGGCGGACACCGAGCACGTGCTCGCCACCGCGCTGGCGGTGCTGCGGCTGCAGGAGCGGCGCCGCACCCGGCTGTTCGTGCGCCGCGACGCGTACCGGCGGTTCATGTCGTGCCTGGTGTTCCTGCCGCGCGACCGGTACACCACGCGCGTCGGCGCGCGCGTGGAGGAGCTGCTGCGCGAGGGCTTCGACGGCGGGTCGGTGGAGCACACCCTGCAGGTCTCGGAGTCGGTGCTGGCCCGTCTGCACGTGGTGGTGCGCGCCCGCCCCGGCGAGGAGCTGCCCGACGTCGACGTCGCCGAGCTGGAGGCGCGCGTGGCGCGCGCGGCGCGCAGCTGGGAGGACGACCTGCTGGACGCCGCGCGCGGCGCCCTGGGCGAGGACGCCGGTGCGGCGCTGGTGCGGCGCTGGGCCGGCGGGGTGTCCGGGAGCTACCGCGCCGCCGTGGACGCCGAGCGGGCCGTGTGCGACCTGCAGCGGGCGGAGGAGCTGCTGGAGCGCGCCGGCGCCGCGGACGCGGTGCCCGAGCCGGTGCTGGACCTGCGCGACGCGGAGGGCGAGCCGCGCACCTGGCGGTTGACGTCGTACCGCGGTGCGCCGGTGACCCTCAGCGCGGTGCTGCCGTTCCTGGCGGACCTGGGCGTGGAGGTCACCGACGAGCGCCCCCACGTGCTGCGGCGCGAGGACGGCCGGCGGGTGTGGGTGGACGACGTGGGGCTGCGCCTGCCCGTGGACGTGCAGCACCTGGACGCCGACCCGGCGGCGGCGCGGGAGCGCTTCTGCGAGGCGTTCGCGGCGGCCTGGAGCGGGGCGGCGGACAGCGACGCGCTGGCCCGCCTGGTGCTGGCCGCGCAGCTGCGGTGGCGGCAGGTGGCGGTGCTGCGCGCGCTGACGCGCTACCTGCGGCAGGTGGGGCTGGCGTACTCCGTGGAGTACGTCGCCGGGTGCCTGCTGGCGAACGTGGGGCTGACGCGCGCCCTGGTGCGCCTGTTCGAGGCGAGGTTCGCCCCGGCGCGCGCCGGGCACGAGGACCAGCGCGCCGAGGTCGTCGACGCCCTGCTGGAGGAGGCGCGCGACGCGCTGGACGCGGTGGAGGGCCTGGACGCGGACCGGATCCTGCGGGCGCTGTTCTCGGTGGTCCGTGCGGTGCTGCGCACCAACGCGTACCAGCGCGGCGCCGACGGCGAGCTGCACCCGTACCTGTCGTTCAAGCTGGACCCCTCGCAGGTGGACGGGGTGCCGGCGCCGGTGCCGCACCGGGAGGTGTGGGTGTACTCCCCGCGGGTGGAGGGCGTGCACCTGCGCTTCGGGGAGGTCGCGCGCGGGGGGCTGCGCTGGTCGGACCGGCGCGAGGACTTCCGCACCGAGGTGCTGGGCCTGGTGAAGGCGCAGGTGGTGAAGAACGCCGTCATCGTGCCCACCGGCGCCAAGGGCGGCTTCGTCGCCAAGCGGCTGCCGGACCCGGCGGTGGACCGCGACGCGTGGTGGGCCGAGGGCACCGCCTCCTACCGCACGTTCATCTCGGGCCTGCTGGACGTCACCGACGACCTGCGCACCGAGGGCGGGGAGCGGCGCGTGGTGCCGCCGGTGGACGTGGTGCGCTACGACGGCGACGACCCGTACCTGGTGGTGGCCGCGGACAAGGGCACCGCGACGTTCTCCGACACCGCCAACGAGATCGCCCTGTCGCGGGGCTTCTGGCTGGGCGACGCGTTCGCCTCGGGCGGTTCGGTCGGCTACGACCACAAGGCGATGGGCATCACCGCGCGCGGGGCGTGGGAGAGCGTGCGCCGGCACTTCCGCGAGCTGGGCCACGACGTGCAGTCCGAGCCCACCACGGTGGTGGGCGTGGGCGACATGAGCGGGGACGTGTTCGGCAACGGGATGCTGCTGAGCCGCGGCATCCGGCTGGTGGCGGCCTTCGACCACCGGCACGTGTTCCTGGACCCGGACCCGGACCCGGAGCTCTCCTTCGCGGAGCGGCAGCGGCTGTTCGCGCTGCCGCGCTCGAGCTGGGCGGACTACGACCCCTCGCTCATCAGCGCCGGCGGCGGCGTGCACAGCCGCGCCGCGAAGTCGGTGCCGGTCAGCGAGCAGGTGGCCCGGGTCCTGGGTCTGGAGGAGGGCGTGGGCAGCCTGTCGCCGATCGAGGTGGTGCGCGCGGTGCTCACCGCGCCGGTGGACCTGTTCTGGAACGGGGGCATCGGCACCTACGTGAAGGCCTCCACCGAGTCGCACGCGGAGGTGGGCGACAAGGCCAACGACGCGGTGCGGGTGGACGGGGCGCAGCTGCGGGTGCGCGTGGTGGGCGAGGGCGGCAACCTCGGCCTGACCCAGCGCGGGCGCATCGAGGCCGCCACCGCCGGCCGCGGCGGGCAGGGCGTGAAGCTCAACACCGACGCCATCGACAACTCCGCCGGCGTGGACTGCAGCGACCACGAGGTGAACATCAAGATCCTGCTGGACCAGCTCGTGGCGCGCGGGGAGCTGGACGCCGCGGACCGCGACGAGACGCTGCTGCGGATGACCGACGAGGTCGGCGCGCTGGTGCTGCGCGACAACTACGAGCAGAACGTCGCCCTGAGCGTGGAGGGCACCTTCGCCGCCGGGCTGCTGCCGGCGCACCGGCGGATGCTGGAGGCGCTGCAGCGCTCCGGGGGGCTGGACCGGCGCCTGGAGGCGCTGCCCTCCGGCGCCGAGCTGGACCGGCGCGCCCGCGAGGGCCGCGGGCTGACGATGCCGGAGCTGTCGGTGCTCATCGCCCACGCGAAGATCTCGCTGGGCGCGGCGGTGCTGGCCTCGGACCTGCCCGACGAGCCGTGGGTGGAGGACGCGCTGCGCGGGTACTTCCCCGCCGAGCTCGTGGAGCGCTTCGGCGCCCACCTGCCCGGGCACCCGCTGCGGCGGGAGATCGCCACCACGGTGCTGGTGAACCAGGTCGTGGGCACCGGCGGGCTGACGTTCGCGTTCCGCGCCGCCGAGGAGACCGGCTCGGAGCCGGCCGACGTGGTGCGCGCCTTCGCCGTGGCGGTGCGCGTGTTCGGGCTGGCCGAGCGGGTGGCGGCCGTGGAGGCCCTGGACGGGCGCGTGGAGGCGGGCGTGCAGGCGCGCCTGCGCCAGCAGGTGCAGCGGCTGCTGGACCGCAGCGTGCGCTGGCTGCTGCACTCCCGGCCCGAGGGCGTGGACGTGGCCGCCGAGGTGCGGCGGTTCGCGGGGCCGGTGGCGCAGCTGGCGCCCCTGGTGCCGCGGCTGGTGCGCGGGGCGGACGCGGAGGCGGTGCGCGCCGACGCGGAGGCGTTCGCGCGGGCCGGCGTGCCGGGGGAGGAGGCGCAGCGGGTGGCCTCCCTGCTGGCGACGTTCGCGGTGCTGGACGTCGTGGAGGTGGCGGCGTCCTGCGGGCGCGAGGCCGCCGAGGTCGCCGACGTGTGGTTCGAGCTGTCGGGCCGCTACGAGGTGGAGACGCTGCTGAGCAGCATCGCCGCCCTCTCGCGCGAGGACCGGTGGCGCTCGCTGGCCCGCGCCGCGCTGCGCGACGACCTGTACGGGGTGCTGCGCGAGCTGACGGCCTCGGTGCTGGCGCACGCCGACGGCGGCGGGGCCGCGGCGGCCGCGGAGGCGTGGGAGCAGGTGCACGGGCCGGCGGTGCGGCGCGCGCGGGCCACGCTGCAGGAGATCGCGGGCGCGGGGCGGGCGGACATCGCGGCGCTGTCGGTGGCGCTGCGGGTGCTGCGCTCGGTGCTGCGGACGGGCTGAGCGCGGAGCGGGCGGGGTGATCGGCGCGCGGCGGCGAGCCGTACGCTGCGGGGGTGCCCACCATGGCTGACCTGCTGCAGTCCGAGACCGGCCTGGGCCCCGCCGAGGCGGAGTGGCTGCGCCTGCTCGTGGGCGACTGGCAGCTGATCTCCGACCTCTCCTTCGCCGACCTGGTGCTGTGGGTGCCGTCGGCGGACCGGCAGCACTTCGTGGCGGTCGCGCACTGCCGGCCCACCACCGGCCCGACCGTGCACTACGACGACGTCGTGGGCGCGGTGCTCGAGCGCGGGCGCCGCCCGCAGGTGGACACCACCTTCGACGAGGCGCGCAGCCTGCGCGGGCGCGACCCGGAGTGGGACGACGACGTGCCGGTGCGCGAGGAGACCATCCCGGTGGTGCGCGAGGGCGTCGTGCTGGGCGTGCTGGCCCGGCACACCAACCTGGCGACCTCGCGCACGCCCAGCCGCCTGGAGCTGAACTACGTCAAGTGCGCCGACGACCTCACGCGGATGATCGCCGCCGGCGACTTCCCGCAGGTGTCCGCGCCCACCGGCCCGCGCCGCGGCGCGCCGCGCGTGGGCGACGGCATGCTGCGCCTGGACGCCGAGGGCGTGGTCACCTACGCCAGCCCCAACGCGCTGTCGGCGTTCCACCGCGCCGGGCTCATCGGGGAGCTGGTGGGCGCCAACCTCGCCGAGGTGGCCTCCTCGCTGGCGGCCAGCCACCTGCCGGTCGACGAGTCGCTGCCGCTGGTGGTGACGGGGCGGGCGCCGTGGCGCACCGACCTGGAGACCGAGGCGGCCACGCTGGCGATGCGGGCGATCCCGCTGACGCGCCGGGAGGACGGGCCGCCGGCGCGGGTGGCGGCCCTGCTGCTGGTGCGCGACGTCTCCGAGCTGCGCCGGCGCGAGCGCGAGCTGATGACGAAGGACGCGACGATCCGCGAGGTGCACCACCGCGTCAAGAACAACCTGCAGACGGTGGCGGCGCTGCTGCGGCTGCAGTCGCGGCGCATCGCCTCGGAGGAGGGGCGCTCGGCGCTGCAGGAGGCGATGCGCCGGGTGGAGACGATCGCGACCGTGCACGAGACGCTCTCGCAGGGCATCGACGAGAACGTCGACTTCGACCAGGTCCTGGACCGCTGCCTGATGATGGCGGCCGAGGTGGCGATGTCCAACGCCGAGCGGGTGCGCACCGTGCGCGAGGGCCGCTTCGGGGAGCTGCGCCAGGAGGACGCGACCGCGCTGGCGCTGGTGCTCACCGAGCTGGTGACCAACGCGGTGGAGCACGGCTTCGGCTCCGGGCGCGCCGGCACGGTCGTGGTGAAGGTGGAGCACCACGGCGAGGACCGGCTGGAGGTCGTCGTCAGCGACGACGGGGTCGGGCTGCCGGACGACTTCCAGGCCGGCGGTTCCGGCCTGGGCACGCAGATCGTGCGGTCCCTGGTGGCCGGGGAGCTGCGCGGGCGCATGGAGTTCGGGGCCAGCGAGTCCGGCGGCACGCAGGTGCGGCTGGACCTGCGGGTGCGCCGGGGCACCACGCCGCTGGGCAGCGTGCGCACCCACTGACGCCGGCGGGGCAGCGAGGAGGGCCCCCACCCGGCCGGGTGGGGGCCCTCCTCGAGGTGGCCCGGGGGCCGTGGGCGACGGCGGGTGTCAGCCGGCGCGACGGGCGCGGGCGGCGCGGCGCTTGAGCGCGCGGCGCTCGTCCTCGCTCATCCCGCCCCAGACGCCGGAGTCCTGGCCGGTCTCCAGCGCCCACTTCAGGCAGCTGTCCACGACCTCGCAGCGACGGCAGACGGCCTTGGCCTCCTCGATCTGGAGGATGGCCGGACCCGTGTTGCCGATGGGGAAGAACAGCTCGGGGTCCTCGTCGAGGCAGGCGGCACGGTGGCGCCAGTCCATGGGTGGTCCACTCCTTCTTCGCGTTGCGGTCTCAGTGCGCGCGGCGTCCCGCTGTCACACGGGGTGTCGCGCGGGATCCCTGAGCACCGGCAGCGCCGGCGGTGCCGGGACGCACGATGACGGCCCTCGGCGGTGCCGGGGGCTCTCGTGCGTCGGGGATCGCGTCGGCATCTAGGTTCACACCCCGCGGCGCGTCCCACAAGAGGGGGACAGCCGCGGGTCGTGGAGAACCGGTGTCGGGTTCGTCACACGCACGTAACACGAAAGACCCCTCCCGGCAATCCCTGCGACGTAGTAAGACGTCGAGCTCTGGGCAGCGCGCCGGTCCGACGAGGCGCGACCCGTCGCTTCGAGCCGCGACGGTCGTACGGTGCTCCCGTGCCCGACCGTCCCTCACCCCGTCCCTCCCCCCAGCGTGGGGCCTCCCCGGCCCGTTCGCCACTGCTGACCGCCGTCGCGGTGCTGGTGGCCCTCGAAGCGCTGCTGCTGGTGGCCGGTGCCGCCTACCTCGTGCACGGCCTGGTGGTGGACGACGCCGCCGTCCCGGTGGGTGCCGCCGTGCTGGCGCTCACCACCCTCGCCTTCGCCGCGGGGGTGGCCCTGTGCGCCCACGGGCTGCTGCAGCGGGCCACGTGGGCGCGCTCGCCGGTGCTGGTGTGGCAGCTGCTGCAGCTGGCCGCCGGGTGGCCGGCCTTCAGCGGGGGGTCGCCGTGGCTGGGGGTGCTGCTGGTGGTGCCGGCGGTGCTGGTGCTCGTGGGCCTGTTCCTGCCGCCGGTGTCCGCGCAGATCTCCCGCTGACCCCGCGCCCGCCGCTCCACCCGCGCCCGAGGGCGCCGGTTCAGCCCCGCTCGGAGCCGAGGCCCTCGCGCAGCTGGGACAGGGTGCGGTTCAGCAGCCGCGACACGTGCATCTGCGAGATGCCCACCTCCGCCGCGATCTGCGCCTGCGACATGCCGCGCACGAAGCGCAGCGCCAGGATGCGCCGCTCGCGCGGGGCCAGCGCCGCCAGCAGCGGGCGCAGCGCCTCGCGGTTCTCCACGTTCTCCAGCCGGTCGTCCACGCTGCCCAGGGAGGCGACGGGGGAGGTCGGCGAGCCGGTGTCCAGCGGCAGCGTCGCGTAGGCGTTGGCGGACTCCAGCACCTCCACCACCTCGTCGGCGTCCTGGCCGGTGCGGGCGGCGAGCTCGGCGATCGTCGGCGCGCGCCCCAGCTCGTGCGTCAGCGCCTCGCGCGCGTCGGCCAGCGCGCGGCCGGCCTCCTGCACGCGCCGCGGCACCCGCATCGCCCAGCCGCGGTCGCGGAAGTGCCGCTTGATCTCCCCGAGCATCGTCGGCACCGCGTACGCGCCGAAGGGCACCCCGCGGCCCGGGTCGAAGCGGTCCAGCGCCTTGAGCAGGCCGATGGTGGCGACCTGCACGAGGTCGTCGTGCGGCTCGCCGCGTCCGTGGAAGCGCGCGGCCAGGTGCTCGGCCAGCGGCAGGTGCCGGCGGGTCAGCT
This sequence comes from Kineococcus indalonis, assembly GCF_009906395.1. Lineage (GTDB taxonomy): Bacteria > Actinomycetota > Actinomycetes > Actinomycetales > Kineococcaceae > Kineococcus > Kineococcus indalonis. The sequence continues at coordinate 1,449 of NZ_JAAALM010000052.1, read as the reverse complement.
CGTCGCGCACCCGCGCGCGCTCGGGGTCCTCCGGGTCCAGCTGCGCCAGCAGCTCGTGCAGCGAGCGCTCCTCCGGCCGCTGCTCGCGCCGGTGCTCCTCGGGCAGGCCGGCGAGGTGCTCCTGCGCGTCCTGCTCGTCCCCGGCCTCCTCCGCGTCCTCGTCGTGGACGTCCTCGCCCGGCTCGGTCGGCGCGTCCGGCTCGACGGCGGGCTCGCGCAGGTCCCGCCGGGCGCGGGCGTCCGCGCGCCGGGACCCCCGCGGCTCGTCGGGGGTGTCGGTGCGGGCGGCGGGGACCGCCGCCGCCGGGGCGCCCGCGCTGGGCTCGCCGCTCACACGGCCCCCGCCCGGGCGTCCGGTGCCACGCCGTCCCTGCTGTGCCGCAGCACGATCCACGCACCCGTGGAGGACGTGCCGGTGAACACCTCGCCGACCAGCGCCTCCAGCACGGCCCAGGCGAAGCTGGAGCGCTCGGGCAGCTCGCGCGCCGGACCGCGCACCTCCACCTCCAGGCTGCCGTCGCCCAGGCGGAAGACCGCCACGAGCTGCTGGGAGCCGGCCGCCGGGTCCAGCAGCAGGGTGCAGGCCTCGTCCACCGCGATCCGCAGGTCCTCGATCTCGTCCAGCGTGAGGTCCAGCCGCGCGGCCAGGCCGGCGCTCGCGGTGCGCACCACCGTCAGGTAGGCGGGGTCCGCGGGCACGCGGAGCTCGACGAGGTCGCTGGCCTGCTCGCTGGCCTGCTCGCTGGCCGTGGTGGTCGACACGTGGAGGTCCTCTCGGGGGCCGGCCCGCGGGGCCGGTGGTCTGCTGGGGGTGGTCGTGCGGTCCGGGCGAGCGGTGGGGCTCAGGAGCAGCTTCGCACGCCCACCGCGCTCACTCGGTGACGGACCGTCACGAGCGGCGCCGCCGGGGGCGCTCACGGCGCGCTGCCGGTCGCCCGCGGGGCCAGCGCGGCCAGCCGCTCGCCGTCCAGCCGCCACGTGGTCCACCCCTCCTCCGGCGCGGCGCCCAGGGAGCGGTAGAAGCCGTGCGCGGGGGTGTTCCAGTCCAGCACCCACCACTCCAGGCGACCGTAGCCGCGCTCGGCGCACAGCTGCCCCATCCGGGCGAAGAAGGAGCGCGCGATGCCGCGCCGGCGGTGCTGCGGGCGCACGAACAGGTCCTCCAGCCACATCCCGCGCCGGCCCTGCCAGGTGGAGAAGGTCGTGTACCACAGCGCCATGCCGGCGACCTCCACGCCGTCCGGGCCGTCGACCTCGGCGAGCAGGCAGCCGACGCCGCTGCCCGGCTCCAGCGCGCGGGCGAAGTCCTCGCCCGTCGCGGTGGCGGCCCGCGGCTCGCGCTCGTACTCGGCCAGCTCGCGCACGAGCTGCGCGACGGCCTCGCCGTCGGCGGGCCCGGCCTCGCGCAGCCGCGGGTCGGGCCGCGGGTCGGGCCGCGGGTCGGGCCGC